>CAZUYY010000070.1:0-9485 GCA_964624935.1 uncultured Prolixibacteraceae bacterium | reverse complement strand
GAGCGCCATTTCCGGGGTGCTTAATTGCAGGATCTTTTTCGGATAACGCGGAGAAAAACGCAAACCAGTGCCACCATCAACGATGTATTTTCCCAGACCAAATGCAATATTTGCTATCCCGTCTTCTGGTTTACCGGGAGCGACAGGGTAAAAATTTATTGACCTTGCTACGCCTGAGATCGCAGGGTAAAAACGTGTTTCATATTGAATACCGGTGACTTCCTGGAGCACGATACCCATTTTCTCCTCGTCAATAACATTCAGGGTTGCAGTCATGTATGCCTTGCTATCTTTGAAGAAGGCAGAAGCATATACACTCTTGATGGCTTCCGAGAGTTTCTCAATCATCATTCTTTCGTTGAACCTCAGGTTAGGGATCATGTATGTGGAATAGATGCCCGCAAAGGGTTGGTAGTGAGAGTCCTCCAGGAGACTGGACGAGCGTATGGCAATGGGATTTTTAACACAAGAAATAAAAGCGAACAGGTCTTCATGCAGACGGAAAGGCAGACGGCCTCTCACGAAATATTGAAGGATTTCTTTGTCACTGCGATCTGAAAGTGCAATTTCATAGAGCTTATTCTCTTCCATGAATTCATCAAAGATATCTGTCCCCATTACCACTGTTCTTGGTATCGAGATAGTGACATCGTCAAATTTATCTGTAAGCCGATTGCGTTTTATAAGGGAGTCAAGAAATGCCAGTCCCCGGGCTTTGCCACCTATTGATCCCTGTCCTATTCTTGCAAATAAAAAATATTCATCGTAACGTTGACGGTCAAATTCTGCAATGACCCCTCTTGCTTTGTTAATCCTGAAAGCCGTAATGGAATCAAAGATGTAACGTTTAGCTTCATCCATATCGCCGAATTCTGTCGCCGAAACCTCTTTAAACATTTCTGCAATCGGGAATAAGGCACGTGCGTTCAGCCATTTCGAGAAATGGTTGCGCTGCATGTGGTACATCAGGGAGTCATCGGGTATTTCAAAGATTTTATCCTGCAATGATTTCAGATCTACTGCACGGGTAATCTCCCGGCCGGTTCCGGGATCAATAAAGACAAAATCACCAAAAGAAAAATTATCATGGATAAAGTTCCGTAATTCGATAGACAGGGTCTTGGATAATTTATTGATAAAGCCGACTTTCAATTCCTTTGCAACGGATTCGTTCTCTGCTTCAGACGATTGTAAGAGAATTGGAATAAAGTCATCTTCTTCCCTCACCTTCTTCACAAATTTGATCCCTGCAGTTTTGTCTGTTTCACCTTCTCTCTCGAAACGTATGTCGGAAATGATACCTATCAGATTGTTCTTGTACTTCTCAAACATTGTAACCGCCTCTTCATAGCTGGTTGCCAAAACTATCTTAGGTCTTCCGCGCATCCTCACACTTTTCTGATGTTCGTTCAGGCCTTCAGTGATAAATGCTTTCGATTGACGGTAAATGATCTTATAGATGTTTGGCAAATAACTTGAATAGAACCGGATACTGTCTTCCACGAGCAGGATAACCTGCACGCCCTGCTGAACATCCTGATCAATATTCATTTTGTCCTCGATCAGTTTAATGATAGCCACCAGAATATCGGCATTGCCCAGCCAGCTAAACACATAATCGATAGCACTAAGGTCATTCTCTTTCAACTTTAAGTTGACCTCGCGTGAAAATGCCGTTAAAACTACTATAGGGATCTTCGGGTACTTATTTTTAATCCGGATGGCGAGGTCAAAGGTATCCGTCTTCTCAATGCTGAGCATGGATATGACCAGTTCAACATGTTTATCTTCGAGTACCTCAAAAGCTTCCTCTTCAGATGTTAATTTAATAAATTGTGGGGGATACCGAAGGCCAAGTGAAACATATTCCATGAAGACGGTTTCGTCGATACGGCCATCTTCTTCAAGCATGAATGCATCATAATTCGATGATATAAGCAGAACCTGGGTAATTCTGCGTTTCATCAGGAGATTAAAAGAAGTATCAATGAAGTAATATTTCTTCGGATTAAGGGCATTCTGCTTATTCGGCATAGTTCCTTTTTTAAGCAGCTAAGATACAATTTTTACTGAACGATTATTTGATCCTGCTGTTCACCGAGGCAAGTAATTCATCCTCCAGTTTTTTTGCATCCTCCTCAATCTCAAATCCTTGTTTCAGAATATCTCCGACGAAAGTCTTGTCCTTCAATCCTGCAGAATTCACTTTTACATTAAGGAATGCACCCATCACGGCTGACCGTGCGCATAACGCACCCACTCCTGCATCGGTAATGGAATTAGGGTTACCTGTTTCAATCATGGCTTTGATTATCTCCATTGACTCATAGGCCTTCTGCATTGTTCTAAAGGGTACTTCAATTGCATATTTCGTTGCTTCCTGGATAGCATTAGTACGGACAGTTTTTTCTTCCTGTGTCTCTTTGGGAAGGCTGAATGCAGCCATTATCCGGTTAAATGAACGGGTATCTTCATCTACCAGGTACAGGAGTTCATCTTTCAATTTCTGACCTTTTTCCGCCCAGTCTGAAAATTCTTCCCAGCGATCATCCCAACCGGGTTTGTGCGACGAAAGATTAGCAACCATTGTCGCCAATGAAATACCTAATGCCCCTATAAATGCGGAAACAGAGCCTCCCCCGGGTGCAGGTGATTCAGATGCTGTTTCATTGGCAAAGCCTTTGCATGTCATACCAACAAGGTTTTTATCCTTTTTATCGCGGAGGCAATATTCTATGATCTTTTCTTCCGGGACAAAGGGTTTCAGGTCATCGAGGCCCAGTGACCTAACTGCTATTTTAATGATCTCTTCTTCTGAAATCCCAACTGAACGATTTTGCTTTCTTAAAAAATATTTTCCTGCATCGATCATGGCCCTCAGAGGGATCAATCCTACGAGTTCTGAACCTGTGACACGCATTCCCCTTTCCTGTGCGCTTTTGCAAGCAGCCTCGAAAGCCACATGTACAGGAGTGATACTAATGTTGGTAAGGTTGATGGAAACCTGCGCGATGCCATATTCCACGATATACCAACCGATAGCTTTGCAAGCTTTAAGAGCGCCCGGAATCCTGATCTCATTTCCATCTTCATCTTTTTTTATTTTCCCCGTGATGGGATTGCCTTCGCGAACCGGCCGACCTGTTTCACGAATATCAAAGGCGACTGCATTGGCGCGCCGTATGGAAGTAGTGTTCAGATTCACATTATATGCGACAAGAAAGTCCCTTGCGCCAATGGCGATTGCGCCGGTACGAGGATTGAATTTTGCAGGACCAAAATCAGGCTTCCAATGCGGATCCTCGAGTTTCCTTTGAAGTCCCTCGTATTCACCCGAACGGCAATTTGCCAGATTTCTTCTTTCTTCTGTAAATGCTGCATTTTCATAACAGTAAACCGGAATCTCAAGTTCCTTACCCACACGTTCAGCAAGCTTACGGGCATAGATTGCAGTTTCTTCCATGGTTATGTTGCCAACCGGAACCAACGGGCAAACATCGGTTCCCCCAAAACGGGGATGCTCTCCTTTATGCTTGCTCATATCGATGATGACCGCTGCTTTCTTTATTGCGAGAAAAGCTGCTTCGACAACGGCTCCGGGTGTTCCAACAAATGTCACAACTGTACGGTTTGTGGCTTTCCCCGGGTCGACATCCAATAACCTGACCCCGTCAACTTTTTCTATCTCATCTGTAATCTGTTTAATGATGTTCATATCCCTTCCTTCGGAAAAATTCGGGATGCATTCAATGAGCTGGTTCATGATAGTCGGGTATTTGTTCGTTTCAGATCTGCAAAATTAGAGATTATTTGATATATTTGCCATTGAACCTATCAACACGCGGAATATGAAAAAAATCCTCTTTCTTTTATTGATCCCGTTGGCTCTCTTCCTGAGCCAGTGTAAACAAAACACTCCACAAATGGAACTGAAAGCCACTACCCAGTTCATTCCTCAGGCTATTGTCGATAGCATCATTTTAAAACTAATTAAAAAGAACGGAGAATCCAATCAGACCCTCATTGAAAAAGGGGTCAGGCAGGTGGCTGCACTCTGGGCAGAAAAAGATGGTAAGATTAAAGACTTCGAAGACTTCTGTTTGAAAAATTACATCTCAACTCCGGAGATGAAGGAAAAGATATTTCAGAGGATCTCCACTAATTTCGAAACCCTATATGGCTACTTTAACCGTATCAGCCTTGACCTGAAAAGGCCAATGGCGCTTGATATAGGCGAAACCTGGCCTATCGACGAAGTATTTGCCGCATATGAACCTACGGCCCATTTTACCGATGATTTCTTCAACAATAAAATTGGGTTCATCATCGGATTAAATTTTCCATTCTATACTTTAGAGGAAAAAAGACAACTGGGGCCAAAGTGGAGTCGTCTCGAATGGGCATATGCCCGCCTGGGCGATCAGTTTACTACAAGGGTACCCGCCGATAT
This sequence comes from uncultured Prolixibacteraceae bacterium, assembly GCA_964624935.1. Lineage (GTDB taxonomy): Bacteria > Bacteroidota > Bacteroidia > Bacteroidales > FEN-979 > FEN-979. Next base: position 5,035 of record CAZUYY010000070.1, on the reverse strand, counting down.
TGTCCAAAAGAGTTCTGATGCCCTTTCGGCCGCCGAAAATTATATCTCAGGGTATAACATTTACGTGGGCAACCTAATTGATGATAAAGGGAAGACCCATTTCCCGAAAGAGATGAAGCTTCTTTCTCATTGGAATCTCCGGGATGAGATCAAAGCCAACTATGATAAAACCGAAGAAGGATTGACCAAACAAAAAATGATCTATGAGGTCATGGTGCGTATCATCGATCAAAGTATTCCCGACAGTGTCATCAATAACCCAGCTTACCAATGGAATCCATACAACAATAAGCTTTTTAAAGCCGGGAAGGAAATTGCCGCCACACCGGAACCCGACAAGAGGTATGAAATGCTTTTGAACAATTTCAAAGCGATGAAAGCTGTGGATCAATTCAATCCAATGTTCCCTACTTATATCCAGCGTTCTTTTAATGCAGAAATGGAAATCCCGATGGACCAGGTGGAGAAATTGTTCACAGAGTTTTGTTCCACACCTGAAGTAAAACAGGTAGGCGCCCTGATCAGCAAACGCCTGGGTCGTCCTCTCCAGCCTTTCGACATCTGGTACGACGGTTTCAAAGCCAGGAGCACTATGGATCAGACAAAACTCGATAAGATGACAAAAACTAAGTACCCAAACACAGAAGCTGTTGAAAAAGATATTCCCAATATCCTGATAAAACTTGGGTTCAAACCAGAAAAAGCAAAGGAGATTGCATCCCATATTACCGTAGACCCGGCAAGAGGCTCCGGTCATGCCTGGGGTGCACAGATGAAGGGTGATAAAGCTCATCTCCGTACCCGCGTGGGTAAGGACGGTATGGATTATAAAGGATACAATATCGCGGTTCACGAATTGGGACATAATGTCGAACAAACTATTTCCCTGTATATGGTTGATAATTATTTAATGGCGGGCGTTCCCAATACTGCTTTCACGGAAGCTTTCGCATTCACCTTTCAAAAACGTGACCTCGATCTATTAGGCATCAAAGACAATGATCCGAATAAGGAGCATCTTGATGCATTGGATAACTTCTGGATGTGTTATGAGATCATGGGCGTATCAATGGTGGATATGACAGTATGGAAATGGATGTATGAGCATCCTGACGCCACACTTGCGCAGTTGAAAGAAACAGTGATCAGTGCGTCTAAGGAAGTCTGGAATAAATATTATGCCGATGTTCTTGGAGTCAAGGATTGCCCCATTCTTGCCATATACTCCCACATGATTGACGACCCGTTGTATTTATCTAATTATCCTGTAGGTCATCTTATCGACTTCCAGCTCGAGAGCTGGTTCAAGGGAAAAAACTTTGCAGATGAAGCCATACGTATATATTCAGCTGGAAAATTGATCCCACAGGAGTGGATGAAACATGCCGTGGGTAGCGAGATCTCCATAAAGCCGATGATCGATGCAACAGATGCAGCGTTGAAGGTGATAAAATAAAAGAGTCTGATTAGTATTGGAATTTCTGTGCATCCTAGAATAATCCCCTGTGTGCCATGTTATGCCTTCTGTCTTCCGTCTTTTTATCCAAATTAAAGTCAGCTAGTAGTCTATAATAAAATCAGTTATCTTTTTTTATCAATTTGTTATTATTAGACTTTGGAACTTCAACATCTTCATTTAGCATATTTTGAATTAGTGCAGACCTGTCAATCCCTGTTTTCTTTGAAATTTCGTTGTACCATCTTGCCAATTCTTTTCCAGAGGTTCCGTTTTCAGTTTCAGCCTGTAAAATTTTGACCGTATCATTCAATTGCTTTAATTCTTTAGAATAAATTGACTGGAATTCATCAAGCGTAAGTTTATGAATTTTATTCTCCTGATTGCATTCTGAAATGATCTCTCTGCGTTTCTGTTCATACAGATCAAATGTCAGGTATATGAATGTAATGGCTTTGAATGAACGTCCTAAAGAATAATAAGAATCGTTTTTATCAAGTAAGGTAACCGAACTCAAATGCATACTATCGGTCATTACAATCGGGTTAATGAGAATTTTACAAATTATATCGAAAGGTACAACGCCAAATTGTTTTTCAGAAGGTTTCACTCCAGGGGATAATGTAAAGTCTTTATATTTCGGATGCCTGCTAAGAATGTCGAAAAAGGACACATCAGAATTCCCATTCCAGCGGATATATTTGTATCCTCCAATGGAGTCCAGACTTTTTGAGAAATTAACCAGGACTCCATGGGTACCAAAGAAATCTATAAATGATTTTTGCTTATCGCTTTGAGGGGTAATGCCCGGAGAAGACCAAAATATAGAATCATAGGGGAGACAGGAAATTTTCTGATAATCATTGTCTTGTTCTTCAATCAACCCTGCTGGAAAAATACCCGGAAAAGGATTTCCGTAATCGTAAAAGAGAAGGGTGCCTTCACTGGTTATTTTAATTGTGTTGGATAAATGGAATGAAGTATAAAGTAATGAATAATCCAATAAAACCTGTGAAATCACCGGATGATCTTTATTATAATTATCAAATGTAACCGCCAGGGATAATTCAATTGAATCTGTTTTATCGCCTTTTATTGCAGGCTTAAGGTAGTAGAAGTCATTGACTTTTATGGAAAATTCAAGTTTTTCAATTATTTTCTCACTTCTGTTGATCCAGGCTAATCCAGAGAATAAGGTCGAACTGTCCTTCCTGGCAAGAAATTGGAGGACACATTCTTTATTCCCATGTTCGGCGGAGGTCTTTATAATCCTGACATCATATAACTTTTTCAATAGGTGAAAGTTAAAATTACCCGGACAGCAAGGAATATTCAGATTTCCAGATAAAGAAAAGGGAGAAAAGTGAGTAAGAATATCGGTAGTGTTCAGACTGTAAAAATTATTCGGATTGAGTCCAATCCGTCCATTCTTCAGGTTTAAGCAAGATATTCCATTTTTACATGAAATATCAGTGCTGAAATACCCTTCGATTATTTCCAATGGAATTTCATCAAAATGACTAAGGAATGAATAATACCCCTTTGCATGTTCAATTTCCCCAAATTTACGGTATTTCTGACAAAGATCAGAGAACAACTCGTAAGGATAATCAATATTGCCTTTAGATGTAATATCGACAGTATTCAATTGAAAAATTACCGGATCCAGTTTAATAAGTGGTAAAACTCCTATATTCTTAACCGGAACAGTTTTTGGAAGGTATCCAACACAACTTATTATTATGGTATCACTAATCAAAAGAAGGTCTGACGGAAGCGTGAACCTCCCATTGGCATTGGCAACACTCTGTATCTTCTTATACTTAACTTTAATGGAAGCATAAGGAATTGGGGATTTTGACCTGGAATCAACAATGGTTCCATTGTAAGATTGCTGGGAAAATGCATTTCCAACTATTATAAAGGCAGCAATAAGCAGTAGAACATGACTTTTTAACATAGATACGGATTATTCAATAAACCCTATAGGCTTCTATTTTAAATGTTATTTAATTTGTGAATGATTTTGCCATTCAATATTACTGTTTCAACTTTATTACTACCATAAGCATAAGGCATAAATTCATAGCCCGGGATAGGTTTAGTGATGAAAAGATTTGCTTTCTTACCCCTGGCAATACTTCCCAGATCGTGGCTCACGCCCATGGCATAAGCACTATTCAGGGTGACCGCATTGATGGCTTCTTCGGGTAGCATCTTGTAATTGATGCAGGCCAGGGAAAGGATTAATTGCATATTTCCTGAAGGTGATGACCCTGGATTGAAATCGCTTGCCATGGCAAGAGGAAGACCAGCGTCCATCATCTTTCTTACCGGTGCATGTTGCATTCCCAGGAAGAATGCAGCTCCAGGAAGAACCGTCGGCATGGTATCTGAACCGAGAAGGAATTTTATTTCTTCATCTCCAGTATATTCGAGATGATCGACCGATAATGCATTATACTTCACTCCCACCTGGATGCCTCCCGAATAATCCAGCTCGTTGGCATGGATTTTCGGACGTAAGCCATTCTTCATCCCAGCCAGCAGGATACGGTCGGTTTCCTCGACTGAAAAAAATCCCCGGTCACAAAAAACATCGATGTAATCTGCAAGTCCTTCTGCTGCAACCAGAGGGATCATCTCAGTGATCACCAGATCGACAAACTCTTCCTGCCGCCCTCTATACTCAGCAGGAACTGCATGTGCTGCAAGTAAGGTCGGAACAATTGTCAGAGGTGTCAGTTCTTTTAGTCTCCTGATAACATGTAGCATCTTTAGCTCATCACTTATCGATAATCCGTAACCGCTCTTAATCTCAACTGCCCCCGTTCCAAACATCATAATCTCATTCAGTCGCGAAAGTGCCTGCTCTATCAACTCCTCTTCCGAAGTTTCATGTAACTTCTTAGCTGAATTCAGGATCCCTCCTCCCCGATTCGCGATTTCTTCATAACTAAGTCCCCGAATTTTATCTATAAATTCAATCTCTCTGCTACCAGCATAAACCAAATGAGTATGGGAATCACAAAAGGAAGGAAAAACTATTTTGCCTGAAGCATCAATAACTTCTCCTTCATAATCCGGATTTGCGTCATCACCAAAATCAAGAATGAGGTCATCCTTGATGAGCAACCATGCATTTTTCAGTGTGTTAAGGTGCGACATTTCCTTGCCGGAGATCTTCATCTTTTTATTTTCATCAACCTGGATTAATTCCTTTATGTTTTTAATAAGGATCATTTTCTTACTATTGTTTCAGCGAAATTAAGGATTTTTCCTTGTTTTAATAAGTTCGTAATTTCGTTTTTTGTAATCAGGAGATATAAAGTGTTCACTTAAATGGGTGCATGGATTAACAAAATTGTCAAATTCATGTGTTATGGTATCATGTGCAAAGGAAAAGTATCTATCTTTGTAGAGATGAAATAATAGTAAATTATTCACCTTAAATCTTTAGATAAAATGAAAAAAAACCGACTACTTTTTTTTCTTCTCCTTATCGGCATCAGCTTTACCGTGTATGCCAAAAAAGTGGAAATTACAGATGCCAGGCTCATCGCAAAAAACACCTATTTT
>CAZUYY010000069.1:0-9489 GCA_964624935.1 uncultured Prolixibacteraceae bacterium | reverse complement strand
TCTTGGGGGAGGGGGTCAGGGGGTGGGGTCATATTAAAAAATATTTTTGTACATTGGAAAATCCTTTAGATCGAATAAAATCTGCTATCCATGAAAAAAATTTTTCTCTTGGTCATCCTGGTCTTTTTCTCGGCCAGCGTGACTTTCGGGCAATTCTGCTGGGGCCTGAAGATCGGGTATAACGCATCGAAATTGCATTCAAGCCTTGATTCCATTAAATCCTCCTTCAGCTCGGGCTTTCATTTCGGAGCATTTGTCCGTTTTGGTAAAAAAGTATATCTGCAGCCTGAACTATATTATACCTTGCAGGGCGGCGTCTTTCAGGGTAACCTTGCGAAGACCGTTGATAACTGGAAGCAAAATGTCACAGTCGGATCAATGGATATTCCTGTTCTGGTTGGATTCAAGCTGATCGATGTGAAAGTTGTAAATTGGAGGATCATGGCAGGCCCTATGGCTTCTTTTGTCGTAAACTCAAAAATAACAGATGTTGACCTGGCCGGGCCGATAAAAAAATCCGATATAAACAGCGCTAACTGGTATGTCCAGGTCGGTACCGGGGTCGATGTCTTTTTCCTTACCCTCGATATCCGTTACCAGATCGGGTTGAACCAGATGATAAAATCAGCGGAAGCACTAGCGAAGACATACGACATCAATGCCACCAACAATATGTGGGTGGTGAGCCTGGGATTTAAATTATAACCGGTGCTATGGAGATCGATGGTAGAAACTACAGAACTGTATGGATGGAAGGTTCTGCCGTCTTCCTTATTGAACAGAACTTATTACCTTTTAAATTCAGTATTCTGAAATTGAATACGTATCAGGAATGTTGTCAGGCCATAACTTCGATGACGATAAGAGGTGCAGGCGCGATTGGCGCCATGGCTGGATTTGCAATGGCACTGGCATATTTGCAGGCACCTTCCGGAGACATACTTCCTTTTGTAACAAATGCCAGGGCTGAAATAGAAGCCACACGTCCGACTGCCAGGAATTTATTTTACGCCACCGAACGGGTTTTCAATGCAGGATTGATTTCCCGCGAAACTGCAGTTGAAGAAGCTCAGCGTATCGCCGATAAAGATGCCCTTGACTCAAGGCTGATCGGAGAGATCGGAAATGCCCTGATTCCCGACGGAGCCAGGATTGAAACACATTGCAATGCCGGTTGGCTTGCTTTTGTCGATTATGGGACTGCCTTATCCCCTGTTTACATAGCACATGACCAGGGCAAGAATGTCTTTGTTTATGTTGATGAAACCCGGCCGCGGAGCCAGGGAGCCCGGCTTACAGCCTGGGAACTTAACAATGCCGGGATCCCGCATATGATCATACCTGACAATGCCGGTGCCCACCTGATGTCACAAGGCAAAATTGATCTTATAATCACCGGTGCAGACAGGATCGCAGTTAACGGCGATACTGCCAACAAAATAGGTACTTTGGAGAAGGCCATCGCTGCAAAAGAATACAATATTCCCTTTTATATTGCTGCACCAACTTCTACTATCGATATCAATTGCAAAACCGGAGACGATATCATCATTGAGGAACGAAGTGCTGATGAGGTCCTTTACCAGGAAGGACCGGGAGAAGACGGGAAGATCCATAAGATCCTCGTCTGTTCACCGGGATCCCCTGCCCTGAATCCGGCATTCGATGTTACACCGGGTAAATTCATCAGGGGGATCATAACTGAAAAAGGAAGGATCAGACCAGGAAAAGAAAATATTATAAATCACTTAAAACGATAACGAATGAAAAAGTCTGCTTTTTGGGGAATAATGCTGATTGTGGCCGTATTCCTGTTATCATTTCCCCTTTCTGCACAACAGAAAAAAGAAGTATCTGCAAGCGATAAAAAGGTCAAAACAGAAAAGAAAGACAAGGAGGTCAAAAAGGACAAGGAAGAAAAGAAAGACAGCACGATGAATTCCGGTCTCGTGAGTGGCCTGAAATTCAGAAGCATAGGCCCTGCATTTACTTCCGGGAGAATCGCCGATTTTGCCGTAAACCCAAAGGACCACAATGAATGGTTTGTAGCCGTTGCATCAGGACATATATGGAAAACAACGAATGACGGCACTACTTTTGAGCCTGTTTTTGACAACTATGGCGCTTATTCGATCGGAAGTGTGGCCATTGATCCCACCAATTCGAATGTGGTCTGGGCGGGTACCGGCGAACGTAATTCCCAGCGAGCTTTGGGTTACGGAGATGGAGTTTATAAAAGTTCAGATGGCGGAAAAAGCTGGAAAAACATGGGATTGAAAGAATCACGTCAAATCGGGAGCATCGTCATCGATCCCCGTAATCCGGATGTGGTTTATGTCGGGGCAGAAGGTTCAGTTTGGGGACCTGGCGGCGACCGTGGATTGTACAAAACCACGGATGGAGGGAAAACCTGGAAAAAAGTGCTGGAGATCAGTGAAAATACAGGGGTAAAAAATGTCCTGATGGACCCCCGGAACCCGGATGTTTTGTACGTCTCTGCAGAACAACGCCGCAGGCATGTTTTCACCAAGATCGGAGGCGGACCCGAAACGGCAATTTATAAATCAACCAATGCCGGTGAGACCTGGGATAAATTGACCTCCGGACTCCCTTCAGTCGAAATGGGCGGAATGGGATTGGCTATTTCACCCGTTAATCCAGATGTCATTTATGCAATAATTGAAGCTGCTGATGATGCCAGCGGCGTTTACCGTTCTTCAAACCGTGGCGCTTCCTGGCAGAAAATGAGCGGACATGTTGCACAGGGCCAGTATTTTAATCGTCTGTTTTGCGATCCGAAAAATGTCGATAAGATCTATTCTATGGAAACCATCTCTCAGGTTTCTGAAGACGGAGGTAAGACATGGAGACCTGTCGGCAATAACAAACGCCATGTGGATGATCATGCCATGTGGATCGAGCCTAAGAATCCTTTGCATTTCCTGATCGGAGGCGATGGCGGAGCATACGAAACTTTTGATGGCGGAAAAGAATTTATTTTTAAATCAAATCTTCCCGTAACCCAGTTTTACAGGGTACAGGTGGATAATTCCCTGCCATTTTATTATGTTTACGGGGGAACTCAGGACAACAACTCGGTGGGCGGACCTTCAAGGTCAATAAGAGGAGAAGGTGTCCTTTCCGATGATTGGTTTGTAACCTGTGGAGGTGACGGTTTCTGGTCACAGATCGATCCTGAACAACCGGATATCGTTTATGCTGAATCCCAATATGGAGGTATGGTACGTTATGACCGGAAAAGCGGTGAAGAACTTGATATCCGTCCTGAACCAGGAAAAGGAGAAGACAGTTATAAATGGAACTGGAACACGCCCCTGTTCATCAGTCCCCATTCCCATACCCGCCTCTATTGTGCAGCTAACAAAGTTTTTCGCAGCGACGACCGGGGTAACACCTGGAAGGTTATCAGTGATGACCTGACAGCTAAGATCGACCGTAATACCTGGCCGGTAATGGGGAAATACTGGAGTATTGATGCCGTGCAGAAAGATATATCCACCTCCCTTTACGGAACGATAATTTCCCTCGCCGAGTCGCCTCTGAAAGAAAACCTCCTTTATGCCGGAACGGATGACGGACTCATCCAGGTAACTGAAGATGCCGGTAAGAATTGGACTAAAATTGAAACATTCCCGGGGATTCCGGAGCATACTTATGTTAGTTGTATTTTTCCATCCCGGTTTGATGAAAATACGGTTTATGCATCCTTTGATAACATCCTGCGCGACGATTTCAAGCCTTATCTCTTAAAGAGCACGGATAAAGGCAAGAGCTGGGCCCCGATATCAGGAGACCTGCCTGTCAACGGAACCGTCCACAGCATCCAGCAGGATTTTGTGAACCCCGACCTTCTTTTCGCAGGTACCGAATTCGGCTGTTTCTTCACCATTGACGGAGGGAAAAAATGGATCCAACTGAAATCAGGTATCCCGGTTATTCCCGTGAGAGATATGGTGATCCAGAAAAGAGAGAACGACCTTGTTCTTGCAACATTCGGCCGTGGCTTTTATATTCTTGATGATTATTCACCGTTACGTACTATCAGCAAAGAGAACCAGGATAAAGACGGATATCTCTGCCCGGTAAAGGATGCGTTGATGTACATTCCGAAAGATGGAAAAGATGCCCAGGGTTCTATGGTTTATACAGCTAAGAATCCCGATTTCGGTGCCATTTTCACTTATTACCTGAAAGAAGTTCCGAAAACGCTGAAAGAAAAAAGACATGAAAAAGAAAAAGAGCTGTTTAAAAAAGGCGAACCGATACCACAACCTTCAGAAGCCGATCTCCGTGCGGAAAAGAATGAAATCCCATCGTATCTTACCTTTACCATCTCAGATGAGAACGGCATTGTTGTAAGAACCATCAGAAAGAGCCCTTCGAAAGGTCTTAACAGGGTGAATTGGGACCTTCGTTACCAGGCAACACATGCCCTCGAGGCAGGAGAAAAATTTGATCCTTTGAAAGACAATGGCAGCGGAATATTGGCCATGCCGGGAAAATATAAAGTCTCCCTCTCCCTGACAAGTGCCGGGGAAACAAAACTGATCGACGGACCTGTGGACTTCAATGCTGTTGTCCTCAACAATACAACGCTTCCCGCACCCGACCGTGCAGCCCTCGTGGAATTTCACAAAAAGATAGCTGAGATTGCAAGAGTTATGAGGGGGACGGAAGAATATGCCAATTTGCTCAATAAAAACGTCAATGATATCCTTCAATCGCTGAACAGCGCTCCCCAGGCATCCCCTGAACTGAAAAAGAAAGCGTTGGATCTGCATCTTCAGCTTGATGAGATCCTGAATGTAAAAATCAACCGCAGAAGCAACAAGCCCAGCCTGGAAGAAAATCCTCCGGCCCCTGTACCACTGAATGCCCGGCTTGAAAAAATCGCCTGGGCAACCTGGTCGTCCACTTCGCAACCCACACAATTGCAATTGGATGCTTACCAGATCCTGAAAGATGAATTTCCCCCGGTTTACGAGCAAATCAAACATATCGGAACAGTGGATCTTCCTGATCTTATAAAACAAATGGACAAAATTCAGGCTCCTCCTGTACCAGGCTGGTTACCTGATTACAAATAAGTTAGTATTGTTGAAACTCCCCTCCCTCCTGGGGGAGGGGCCGGGGGTGGGGTTCTTATGATTTGAAGTAATCAGAAATTTTCTTCGTGATATACCGTATCTGTCTTTCTTTCAGTGAATAGAAAAAAGGCAGCCTTACGATGCAGTTTGCAAAATGGTCGGTGTTGCATAAATCCCGGCCATCGTGTTTATTCCTGAAATAGGGACTGGAATGAAGCGGGAGGTAATGAAAAACTGCTTGTATTCCCTGCGACCGGAGATATCCGAGCATTTTATCCCGTTCTTCCGGTGAGGGCATCAGAAAATAATACATGTTCCCGTTCACAGTAGCATAAGAAGGATTTACCGGAAGTTTCAAAAGACCTTTATTCTCCAGGGGTTTAAGCAATTGATCATACTGTTTCCAATGACCGATCCTTTTGCGCTGGATCTTGTCAAGAATTTGAAGCTGAATGTAAAGAAATGAGGCAATTGCATCAGAGGGCAGGAAGGAAGATCCCACATCGACCCAGTTATATTTGTCGATTTCGCCCCGATTAAATGCTGCTCTGTTTGTGCCTTTTTCCCAGACGATCTCTGCCCGATTAATATAGGTCTTATCGTTGATGGTTAAAAGACCTCCTTCCCCACAGAAGATATTTTTTGTTTCATGAAAAGAGAATGTACCGAAATGGCCGATTGATCCAAGCGGTTTATCTTTGTAATAAGAATCCAGAGCATGAGCGGCATCTTCAATAACGATGAGGTTATTTTTCCTGGCAAGATTCATTATTTCGTCCATCTCGCAGGCGATCCCGCAATAATGAACAACTACAATGGCTTTCGTACGGGGAGTTATAAGCGCTGCAATCTGAGCAGGGTCTATATCCGGTATATCAGGAAGAGTATCTGCAAAAACAAGGTGTGCACCCCGTAAGACGAAAGCATTGGCAGTAGAAACAAAGGTGAACGAAGGGAGGATCACCTCATCGCCAGGCTGAATGTCTGCCAATAGACTTGCCATCTCCAGCGCATCGGTGCAGGACGTAGTAAGCAACGCTTTATTAAACCCATACCTTTCTTCAAAAAAACGATTGCATTTTTTAGTATAGGTCCCGTTACCTGAGATGGTTCCAGCCTTTATGGCATGTATTCCAGCAAGAATACTCCTGATGGGATAGTAGGGTTTGTTGAATGATATTTGCATTATATAAAAAATTAGATAGTCGGGATCTCAGGACTTGAAAACAAATCGGTTTGGTTAATAACAATTCTTATTTTTGTACGAAATTAATAGATTTATTCATACCAGCAGGTAGTGGCGAAAAGAAGTTATTTCCAGGATATAATGAGTGTATTCGGCAGCAATTTAGCCGTAACTGCATGCAGCCTGCTGATTGGAATACTTCTTTCACGGATACTGGGAGCCGCAGGATATGGCCTCTATTCATCAATTATTGTTGTACCGGTAATTGTTATCGGATTTACCCAATTAGGTATCCGGCGGGCCACCATGTACCATCTTGCCTCAAAGAAATTACCGGAAGACAATATTGTTTCTGCAGTTTTTATCCTGCTTCTGATCACCAGTTTGCTGACAATTATGATCAGCGGACTGGTTTTCACGTTTTCTGAGTCAAGGAAAGCCGATCCGTTTCTTCTGACATGTATTATGATCACCATTCCCTTTGTCCTTTGCAATGTATTTGCCGGAGGGATATTCCTAGGGAAACAGGAGATCCTGCGTGCGAACATCCTGAATGCGGGACCTACATTCAGTAACCTGATATTCGTTATTTTCTTTGTCTGGGTTCTCAGGTTATCCGTCAGGGGGGCTTTCCTGGCAATGTTCCTTGGAAATCTCTGTATGTTTTTTATCGTTTATTACATTATCAGAAAATCTTATCATATTACATGGAAGTATCATGAAGGGATCATGAAAAGCATGGTACGCCTGGGTGTCGTATTTGCCTTGTCAATTTTTATCATGCAACTGAATTACAGGGTTGACATTATCCTACTAAAAAAATATTCCACTCTTGAACAGGTTGGACTTTACACAGTCGCCGTTCAAATTGCTGAACAATTGTGGCATGTTCCTTACGCCATCGAGACGATTGTGCTTACACGCAGCGCTGCCTCCTCCGATACACAGGCATCGAACCGGACCGTCGCTTCGATCATGCGGGTTTCTTTCCTTATCAGCATCCTTTTAGGTATTGTGGTTTATCTTGTGGTGCCATATCTTGTACCACTGGTCTTTGGACATGATTTTGCCAAAAGTGTCCCGATGATCCGGGGAATCTTACCTGGCGTTCTGGTGCTTGTGGTGTTTCGTATCCTCAACAGCCGGCTGGCAGGAATGGGGAAACCCCAGGTGGCCATCTATTGTTTTATCCCGGCCCTTATCATCAACCTGATCCTGAATATAATCTGGATACCCCGTCACGGAGGAATGGGCGCCGTTTGGGCTACCAATGCCAGCTATGGCACAGGCTGTTTTATTTTTCTTTTCGCTTATGCCTGGAAAGTAAAAATGCCGGTAACTAAGATTTTTAGTTACAGGAAAAGTGATTTTTATTTTTTCAGGAATATTAAAAAACGCATTCTATCTCTCTAAAAGCTTTTTAATTCTCTTGTTCCAGGCGACCTGATAAATTATCCAAAGCACTATATCAGTGTATTTAAGATAAAGCCACCGCTTGAAATTCATCCACGAAGATCCTGCGATCACTTTGGTAGGAATATTTTCAAGGACTATCCGGCCATAGTTGTGATTGCAGGCATAAGCCCAGTATGCGGTCATGAAACTTTTCGTATTCCATAAAGTCCTGAACATTTTCCGTCGCAAGGCTACCTTATTGTACAAATTAATCCAGATCTCACGCATGTTGGCTTCAATTTCTTTAATTTTCAAATTTGGAGTGTCGTAAGTTGATTCCCAAAAATGATAATGCTGCCAGTCGGAAGGATAATTTTTTAAAATAATCCTGCTCTGCTCATTTAATCTGCTATTTAAAACTGTCCCAGGAAACGGAGTCAGAATAGTACATTGATAAGAATCAATTGCACTGTTTTTAATAAACCTGCCCCGGGCGTACAAATCTTCTTTCTTATCACTATCCAAACCAAATATAATGGTAGCAAGGACTGCAATGCCGTGCTTATGAAGTTTTTTAAAGATCATTTTGTAGGAATCAACTCCTCGTTGCAGGTTAAGATTCTTTTTTACTTCTTTAAGCGGCCCGGCAGTTTCAGCTTCAAACCCCATCAGAATTAGTACGCAGCCACTCTTCCTTGCCCAGTAAAGTACCTCGTCATTATCTGCAAAGTTTAATGCAGCCTGTGAAAGCCAGTACTTGTTAATTCCTCTTTCTACCATCCCTTTAAAAAGCCTGATCGCTCTTTCAGCAGCACCTTTTTTGTTATTTACCAGATTATCATCGACAAAAAAAAGCATAGGCCGGGTCGTTTCTTCAAGCTCATCCAGGACTTCCTCTACTTCGCGCTCCCGGTAAGTTCTGCCACACATCTGAGTAACGGAACAGAATTCGCATCCCGATGGACATCCCCGTGATGTTTGCACAAGGTCAAAGGTATATGGGTATTTATATATTTCGCGCCTTACATGAGGAACAAGATGAATATCATTGATTCCTCCTTCATACAAGCGTTTCATTTTTCCTGATTCAAAATCGTTTATCACCGTTGGCCAAATCCCTTCCGCCTCCCCGGTAACTACAGTATCAAAAAAATTAACGGCTTCTTCCGTACACATTGAGGCATGAATGCCACCCAAAACTGTGTGGATGCCTGCATTGCGGTACATTGAAGCAATCTCATAGGCCCGGGGAGCATTAGCCGTGAAACAGGTAAGTGCTACAATGTCGGCAACTTTGAAAGTAAATTCCTCATAACTTTCATCAAGAAATTCCACTTCCCAATTTTCAGGAGTCAGAGCTGCAACAATTCCCAAACCCAGTGGCATAAAACGGGTACTATTGTCATTCAGAAAGCCAATTTGAGCTTTATTAGCCGGATTTATAAGAAGAAGTTTCCTGGGTCTGGTGTTTACCATAGTATAAATCAGGATTTTTACGTATCCAAATTAGGTATTTTGCGTATTTTTTATTTTAAATTGCAAGTTTACGAAAAATATTATGAAAGCCTCTTGATCATCCTGGTCCAAAAAAGTTGATATAGTAACCAAATCACTTTATCAGTCATCTTAAGATACAATGTCCGCTTATGATTCTTCCACTCAAAATTTGAATTCAATCCATTGGGGTCTGTTACAGAAAAATTTTCAAAAAACATACGGCCATAGTTATGGTTACTGGCATAAGACCAGTAAGCTGTCATAAAACTCCTCGTATTCCATAATGTCCTGAACATTTTCCTG
>CAZUYY010000068.1:0-9511 GCA_964624935.1 uncultured Prolixibacteraceae bacterium | reverse complement strand
ATCGTAAATAAAACAGGTTCTATGAAAAAACTCATTTACATTTTATTGTTCTTGTTTCCCGTTGTTTCCTTTGCTCAAGAGCCCTGGTACAAATATTCTCCAGCGAATTATACATGGAAGTATGTCGGCAATGAAGGTTTTTCAGCTTTATGGGCTCATTATACAAGCCTTGCCTTCAATTTTTCTGATGGCCAGCCCTATATCGCTTATGAGGATATCGGCAATTCTAAAAAGGCAACCGTGATGAAGTATGATGGTACCAACTGGGTTCCTGTCGGCGCCGCAGGCTTTTCGGATAGTACCGCCGTCTATACCAGCCTCGCCTTCAGTCCCTCCGATGGTAAACCTTATGTTGCTTATCAGGATTATTCATATTCTCAAAAGGTAACGGTAATGAAATTTAATGGAACCAACTGGGTAAATGCGGGTAACGCAGGTTTCTCGGCAGGTTCCGCATCGTACACATGCCTCGCCTTCGGTCCGGCGGATGGCGAAGCATATGTGGCATACAGGGATTGTGGAAATTCCTGTAAGGCAACGGTCATGAAATTTAACGGAACAAACTGGGTAAATGTGGGTAACGCAGGTTTTTCAGCAGGAGAAGTCTATTATACGAGCCTCGCATTCAACCCAACGGATGGTAAACCCTATGTGGCTTACGAGGATTCTTTGAATGGCCGGAAAGCCACCGTGATGAGATTTGATGGAACCGACTGGGTATATGTTGGAAATGCAGGCTTCTCGCAATCTTATGCCGGATTTACAAGCCTCGCTTTCAATATATCCAACAGTCAGCCTTATGTGGCTTTTGAGGATGGTCAGAATAATTTTGAAGCAACTGTAATGAGATTTGACGGAACGAACTGGACACTTGTGGGAAATGCAGGGTTCTCTTCAGGAGTGTCTCCTTGGATAAGTCTCGAGATCAGCCCTGTTAATAATCAACCTTATGTGGCATATTCCGATGGTGGGAATTTTAATAAAGCTACGGTAATGACTTTTAACGGAAGCACCTGGGCGGATGTTGGATCTGCGGGGTTCTCAGCAGAAGAGGCAGATTATACGAATCTCGCCTTCAGTATATCCGGTGAACCTTATGTGGCTTTTGAGGATTGGTGGAATGAAGGCAGAGCCACCGTTATGAAATATGATTCCGTATTTGTCGGAGTAAATGATCAACAGGAAACAAGATTATCGCTGTATCCAAATCCTGCAAAAAACAAGTGCAAAGTGCAATGTGCGAAGTGCAAAATCAATCGCATTGAAATTTTCAATTTAACCGGAGAGAAGGTTTATGATGCTGACTTTTCATCAGGTACTGACGATAGTATTGAAGTAGGTTTTGATCTTCCGGCAGGGGTTTATTTTGTGAAAGTTACAGATGAGAAGAACATTAGTATTCAAAAATTGATTGTGGAATGAGCCCCTCCTCCGACCCCTCCCCCAAGAGGGAGGGGAGGATTGGAAGATCATCAAAGAATGATTTACGATGGACGATTGATTGGGTGTTGGGTGTTTGAATAATCAAATATTGATCAACGATTTATAAAGTAAGATTAAAATTCGTTTTCGGAGAGGACTCAATAAAAAATTTATATATGAGAAACTTTTCTTTTCTTCTGAAGATTTGTTTTGCAGCCATTATTTTTTTCTCGGGGTGCAAAAAAAAATGTGATCAGACTGAGATTGCAGACCTGAGGTTTACGACAGAGGATTTCAATATTAATCCTTACACAGAAAACGAATCTTTGACTTTTAAGGACCTTACGGGTGATTCCATTTTTTTCAATCGCGGGACACGGGAAACTTCTTCGTTCACCTATTATCAGATTACCGATGATTATCTCATTGAAGAAAATAACGGGTGTCGTGGAAATTATTTTACGCTTGAAAGAGATAACACAGATTTCCACTCAAATACAACAGCAAATTATCTTTCTGAAATACAAATTGAATTGGGTTATAATTTTTCGTTCAGTGACCAAACACCGTCTAAATATATTTATTTTGGTATTTATGATAATCAATCAAATACGGACTTCTTAGAGGCTTGTCATTTCACCAATGATTCACTATTTAATTCCGGCAATGATAATTCAATCTATGCGTACCATAATCAAATATCAATAGGACCAAGAACTTTTAGCAACATATATGAGTTACATGGAAATAACCACGGTAATAATTCAGAATATTTTACAACTGCATATTATTCAATCACAAAGGGATTTTGTGGTTTTAAAACAAACTTAGGAAAAACCATATATCTCGATAAAACTGTGAGTTGGGGAAAATAAACCCTGTAGGGGCAACCCTTGCGGTTGCCCTTTGAAATATGCAACCCTTGCGGTTGCCCCACTCCCCTCCCTCTTGGGGGAGGGGCCGGGGGTGGGGTTCTTTACATTTCGCACTTCACACTTCACACTTGCCTCGGGGCCGGGGGTGGGGTATCGGCAACCGCAAGGGTTGCCCCTACAATCGTTTTTCGATGATTCTGGCGATGAAACCGAGGATATTCCAGAAATGTTGCCATTTGCCAAAGCCTTTTTTAACGTCGGCGTACCATCGTTCGCCACGGAGGATCTTTCCGAAGGCTCTCCAGGCGCGGTCGCTGTTCCTGACAAACAGATGGATCTTTAACGGGACAGCATTGAATATATGTTTTATCCTGTTCGCTTCCAGCAATTCAGTCATCAGTTCATCATTGACACGGGCAGAATAAGGCTCCATAGAGTTGATCTTCCCTGACAAGTAATCTGAACAAGTTTCTGCAGCGAGGATTCCACTCCTGACGGCATAATAGATCCCCTCCCCTGTCAATGGATCGCCTAATCCTGCAGCATCGCCGGTCACCATTACCAGGCCCTTATGGAACAAGGATTTCCGGATACGGACGGGGATCGGCCAGGATGATTTTGAGAGCAAATTACCGAAACGGATGCCGGATGCTGGATGCTGGATACTGGATGCTGGATGCGCAGCAGAGATTGATTCGAGGAAGCGGTCGTAGTAAGGCATCATGGCTTTTGAGAGGCGGACAGGGCCACCCACACCGATCGAAAAATGATCTTTCTTCGGGAATACCCACGCATAGCCTCCGGGAAGTGTTCCCCAGTCCAAAAACACAGTGTCTGAGAACCTGAAAATATCTTCAGGGTCAGCATTGATCTCTGCTTCCCATGCCAGTCCCATTTCAACAGCATCATGCAGTCCGGCAGTGCGGGAAATAATTCCGGAAGCTCCTTCCGCCCCGATCAATAACCGTGCTGAGTACGATTTTTCTTTTGTCAGAACAGTAACTCCTCCCCTATCCTGTGTAAAAGAAATAACCTGTTCTTCCATCGTGACTTTCGCCCCGGCATCCATGGCTTTCTGCAACAGGAATTCATCCTGCCTGCTTCTCATCGTGCAATACATCAACGGATCAGGCGAATATCTTGTAAAAACATTCCCATACTTATAAGAAAAACGGAAAGAATGAATGGTTGATTCAATGACCGGTGTGAGATCGAAAGGTATTTCACGGAGGATTTTATGAGTCACTCCGCCTCCGCATACTTTGTATCTCGGAAATTTATTCTTCTCGAGGATGGCAACCTGTATTCCCTGTGAAGCAAGGGTATAAGCTGCCAGTGAACCGGCAGGACCCGCACCAACAACGATCACATCCGTATCGTGAACCATCAGAGAAGGGCAAGGACCTCTTTCAGGAGTTTATCTTTATTGACAGGCACTACGCCGACTTCCTCGCATACCAGTCCTCCTGCGAGGTTTGAAATGTAGGCAATCTCATAGGGAGAACATCTGAGGGCAAGGCAAAGAGCTGCCGTGCTGATCACGGTATCACCTGCGCCTGAAACATCAGAGATTGATCTTACATGGGCAGGGATGAAGATATTCTTTTCCTCAAGGGTGTCTTTCATGTTCAGCATGACCCCCTGTTCAGATAAGGTGGCAAGGATATAACGGCAATTCAGTGCCTCACGTAATGACCGGGCAGCCTCCAGCAGCTTATCACGGTCGTTGTTGTCGAATTCAAGCTTCATCCCTTCCTTCATCTCTTTCAGGTTTGGCTTGAAAAGCGTTACTCCGTAGAAATTGTAAAAATTTTTCTTTTTAGGATCCACAGAAACAGGGATCTTCAGATCTGTGGCAAGATCAATAACATCTTCGATCAGCAACTGGCTGATCACACCCTTGTTGTAATCCTGGAAAATGATCCCGTCAATCTTTTCTTTCAACAGGATCTTTTCAATGATCGAAAAGAGCCGGGCATTGTCATTATCCGAGAGGTCGTCTTCCACTTCCTCGTCCACCCGCAGCATCTGGGTATTGTTTCCGAAGATCCTGAATTTCGTCGTGGTGATTCGTTGAGCACTTTGAAGGATGCCATATACGGGTATCTTCTCTTTTTTCAGAAGATCAAGAAAATTCTTTCCTTTGACATCCTCCCCAATCACTGAACAGAGCACAGGCTTTGCTCCCATGCTTCTTATGTTCATGGCTACGTTGGCTGCCCCGCCCATGCGGTCTTCCCTTTTCTTCAAAGCCACGACGGGGATTGGCGCCTCGGGGGATATCCGTTCCACTTTACCCCATAGATACGAATCCACCATCACATCTCCGATGATCAGGATGGTAAGCTTGTTGAAATCGTCGAAAAGTTTCCTGTAATTGCTTTGTTTATCCATGAATACCGGGGAATTAATTTATCTGCGGAACCAGATGATAATCCGCTATTGTCTTGATATGCCTGTTGGGTTCATCCGAAGAGATCTCCCCGTCCATCAGCCGTATGATCCTGTGTGCATGCAGGGCTATGTCTTCTTCATGGGTGACGACGATCACCGTATTGCCCATCTGATGAATTTCTTCAAGCAACCCGAGAATTTCGATGGAAGTCTTAGAGTCGAGGTTACCGGTAGGCTCATCGGCAAGGATAATGGCAGGATGGTTCACGAGGGCTCTTGCAAGTGCCACCCGCTGACGCTGTCCTCCCGACAGTTCATTGGGTTTATGCTGAATCCTGTCCGAAAGTTTTACCTCATCCAGCACTTCTTTTGCCCGTTCTATCCGTTTGCCTTTCGTGATACCTGCATAGATCAGGGGCAGCATGACATTTTCCAGTGCCGTTGAACGTGGAAGCAGGTTAAAGGTCTGGAAGACAAACCCGATCTGCCGGTTCCTGATCTCAGCAAGGTGGTTATCATCCAGCTTGCTCACATCCTCTCCATTCAGGAAATAGGAGCCGCTGGTGGGAGTATCGAGGCAGCCCAGGATGTTCATCAGGGTCGACTTTCCCGATCCCGATGGACCCATGATGGCGACAAATTCATTCTTGTTGATCACGATCGAGATTGATCGCAAGGCTTCAACGAGCACCGTTCCTACCCTGAAATTCTTTATAATATCTACAATCCGGATGACTTCTTGTTCCATAGTTTAGGTTTTAGCCTGGAATGCATCTGCAACATCAGCAAAAGTACACTTTTTATCAGAAATGAATGATAAAATCTTCCCTGCTCAGGCCTTCCTTAAAGAACACCAATCCCATCCTGAACAGGTCGATGGTCAGGGTAACTGAAGGGTGTTCCCGGATCGCTTTCCATGCTTCTTCCATCTCCCCTGACCAGTGAATATCATCAAGAATAATAACGGAATCATACCCAATGTGTTGTAAACACTGATGAAAATATTGCAGGGAAGGTTCTTTCCGGTGATTTCCATCGACAAAAAAAAGGTCAACTTTTCCAAGGTGTTCAAGCAAGCCGGGAAGTATTTTTTCAAAAGGAGCTGTCTCCTGACTAATATTGTCCAATCCCAACATTTCGAAGTTCCGGGAGGCTATGGCTGCCGTTTCATGGCATCCCTCGATGGTTGTGATCTTCCCCTGCGGATTTCCCATCGCAAGATAAGCTGTGCTCACCCCCAGTGAGGTTCCCAGCTCGACTGTAACTGCCGGTTTGAAATATCCTGCCATACGGGATAACAGGCGGCCCCAGTATGGCGTGACAGAGGAGTTTTTAATGATCTTTCTGATTGAGGTAACCCTTTGGCTGGATATTTCATCCCCGGCTCCTGCGCCCAAATCGGTAATATTAATGTGGCTCTTATCCTTTAAAAGCTGTGACCGCAGTTTTTCGATCATCCCGAATTCCTCATGAAAGGATCTGTCCTTCAGTACCTGCGACCAGAACCCAAAAACAAAAGGGGAATGAAGGTCATATTTTGATCTTGCCCGGAGACGGTGGCGGATGTAACGTAATGCGGTGGTTGGGAGGGATGACATTTGCAGGCAAATTTAGGAAAATAAACAGCCCCCTCCCGGCCTTTTAAGACCCAAAACCTAGTACCCAACACCCAATACCCAATACCCAACACCAGTCACCTGTGCATCTCCAAAAAATTGTATCTTTGTACCTCAACACCAGCGGATGATCTTTCATAAAGGTTCAAGAGTATCGGATTATTTTTCACTCGTCAGGATAAGTCATACCGTATTTGCGCTTCCCTTTGCCCTGATCGGGTTCAGTCTCGCCATTCGTCAGGCAGGGTATCACGACTTATTGCGGTTGCTGATATTGGTTCTTGCCAGTGTATTCTTTGCCCGCAATGCTGCTATGGGATTTAACCGGTTCGTCGACCGGGAGATAGACCGAAAGAATCCACGCACGGCGTTGAGGGAGATCCCGAAGAACATCATCCGTCCCGGCTCCGCGTTGCTTTTTGTCTTTCTGAATGCAGCCCTGTTCCTTGGAACGGCTTACCTCATCAACCTGCTTTGTTTCTTCCTTGCGCCTGTTGCCTTGCTGGTCGTCATGGGATACAGCTTCACCAAGCGTTTCACTTTCCTGTCGCATGTCGTCCTCGGGCTCGGGCTTTCACTGGCTCCCATCGGCGCTTACCTTGCGGTGACCGGTCATTTTGCCTTGTTGCCGGTTATTTATTCCCTGGTCGTCATCTTCTGGGTAGCCGGCTTCGACATCATCTATGCCTTGCAGGATGTTGACTTTGATAAGAACGAGAAGTTACGCTCCATCCCCGAATCCTTCGGATACAGCAATGCCCTGATCGTTTCGGCTCTTTTTCACTTCATTGCCATTCTGCTGACTGTTGCCGGAGGATATATTGGGAACTTTCACATGTTTTACTGGGCAGGAACTATGGTCTTCAGCGCTATCCTGATCTATGAACACCTGCTTGTCAGACCCTCCGATCTTTCGAGGGTCAACATGGCCTTCGCCACCATGAATGGCATGGGGAGCGTGGTTTTTGCCGTTTTTGTCATATTGGATATTTTTACACATTGATTCTCCAGGCTTATAAGAACAATCCGGAAATACCTTAAAAGGTCATCATAGATTCAGAGTCTTGTAAAAAAGCTATACTATTCGATATCTACCAAACCTTAATTATAATCGAAAGTGATTGCATAGTTGCCCCTATAAATACCCGCAGGGTTATCATTGGCAGTTCCAACCCGGAGTGTTGCTCCAATATTCACAATCTCTGATCCTCCTCTCAAAATCCCAACACCTACCCCTGCAGATGGTTCTGAAGTCCAGTCAGTAACGAGCATAGTTTTTGAATTGTTTAAATTCGTTATTGTAACCGAACCTGCAGGTATGCTCATAGAAAAGGTTTCATCTGGCTGACCGGTAATATAAAAACTGGCAGGATTGTTAATTCCGGAGACAAGAATAACTGTACCGCTGGAGGAACGGTTTCCCTGTGGAGTCACGAGAACTTCTCCACCGATAGTCTCAGGGGTGAAGCGTCCAAAATTTAATTGTGCTTTTTCTGTGGCTGTTAATGCATCAATGACTTCAGCGGATATCTGTGCTGTAATTCTTACCTGGGCCTGAGTCCTGATCACTGAAGTTCCAATGAAAAAGAAAATAAAAAATGACATCCTGAGAATTTTTTTCATGATCCCGCTAACAATTGATGCCGATAGCCTGATACAACAAAGGGTTGCTATTCGCAACCCTTTGCAATACTGAAAATCAATGAATTAGTTATAATTGACAGTAACAGTAAATGAACCGGTATAAGTTCCTGGATTTTGAGAAGAGCCTACATGAAGAGTACTTCCAACATAAAAAGATTGTGTGCCGGTAGTACCATCAATGGTTCCTGCAGTCCCTATATCAGTAAGGTAAGTATCAATATTCATAGAATAAGAACTGCTGCTGATTGTTGTGGAAGTTGGCAGTGTAATAGCATACGTGGCTGCAAGTTCACCGGTGACAGTAAATTCAGCATCCGAGACAGTTCCGGTGACAGCAGGAAATGTTATACCACCTGTAAAAGTACGGTCAGATGGGATGATGCCACCGGTGTGGGCTGGTAAAGTAACAGTTCCCCCTGTATTGTTGACTGCAATGTTGCCAAATGCCATATCGGCTTTATTAGTCAGGGTGATTGGAGCGAGGATGTGCGCAGAAGTAGCTGCGGTAGCATTAGCCTGAGCAAAGGAGGAAGCTGCAAATCCCGAGAAGAGAAGGATTAAAGCAAAGATTTTTTTCATGTTTTGCATAAGCGTTAAATTTTAGTGATTGTTAATTTTTATTAATTTAATTGATGAAGTAAAATTGCAACAACCTTTCAAAGTAATTTGTAGGATAAAGTACCGTTCTCTTGTAGGATAATGGATGAAAATGTTGTAGGATAGCGTCTTACATAATTGATACTATTCAATCAATCCTTCTTTAATACAGTAATTGGTGAGTTCTGAATTGTTGTTCATATCCATTTTTTCAAGGATCCTTGCCCGGTAGGTACTCACTGTTTTAACGCTGATGCAAAGGGTATTGGCAATCTCAGTTGCTGTTTTCCCTGCAGAAATCAGACACATAATCTGGAATTCCCTGAATGACAGGTTCTCATGAAGGAATTTGACTGTAGGATTTTTAACATCTCCGGCGAATTTTTCTGCCAGGGTTGAGCTAACATAGAGTCCGCCCTGAGCGACTTTACGTATTGCTCTTATGAGTTCTTCCGGAATGGTTTCTTTGTGCACAAATCCGTTGGAACCGACTCTGAGTGCTCTTGTTGCATAGACTTCTTCAGACAGAACGCTCAGGATCAGAACTACAATCGACGGATATAAATTTTTAATCTGGAACAATACTTCAAGCCCGCTTAAACCGGGCATTGAAATATCAAGGATTACAACCTCCACCGTATTCTTCTTCAGTAATTCCAAAACTTCAAGGCCATTGGCAGCTTCGCAGACGACTTTCATGTCTGATTGTTCAGCAATGGTCAGTCTCAGTCCTTTCCTGACTATAGGATGATCATCGGCGATAAGAATATTTATCATTTTTTATTTATTTCCCTCGGAAAGGTCAAAACAATTTTTGTTCCTTTCCCTTCTACCCCTGTTATTTCCAGTTTGCCGCCAAAAATATTGGATCTTTCTTTCATACAAAGCAGACCTAATGATTTAGGATTGGAAATATCACCGGCTTTAATTCCGCAGCCATTATCTTCCACTTCAAGAATGTAA
>CAZUYY010000067.1:0-9584 GCA_964624935.1 uncultured Prolixibacteraceae bacterium | reverse complement strand
TGAGCTGGCCCGTGAACTGAAAATTAAAAAAGTATTCTGGCCAAGTTCTATTGCCGTTTTTGGACCCACTACCCCAAGGTATAATACACCGCAATTTACCATCATGGAGCCGAATACGGTTTATGGGATCAGCAAGCTGGCAGGCGAACGCTGGATAGAATATTATTACCATAAATTTGGTGTGGATACACGAAGCCTTCGTTATCCCGGGTTGATCAGTTATAAAACTGAAGCCGGTGGAGGAACTACTGATTATGCTGTTGAGATATTTTACGAAGCCATCAGGCAGCAGAAATATGAATGTTTTCTTGGCCCCGAATCGGATCTGCCCATGATGTTCATGTCAGATGCTATAAAAGCCACGATCGACGTAATGGAAGCAGATTCATCGCAATTGAGTCTGCGGTCAAGTTATAACGTTGCTGGTATCTGTTTTAATCCCCATCAACTGGCAGATGAGATCAGGAAACACATCCCGGAATTCAAAATCACTTATAAACCTGATTTCCGTCAGGCTATTGCTGATTCCTGGCCGGCGTGTATAGACGATTCAGTTGCAAGGAAGGATTGGGGTCTTTCTTTCGAATATGATCTTCCGAAAATGACTGAATTGATGATCAGGGAGGTCAGAAAGAAATTATCGGTGTAAATATAAAAGAGTGAACTTACAAAGTGAGGTGTTCAGTTCTTCACTTTTTTATATATGATTTTAAATCTACCTACCGGTGATGTAGCAGTAAAAACCGCACTGGTATCGTTGACATGCAGAATATTAAAGGTTATTTTTTTACCTGTTTCCTTGGTGTTAACAAGCAAATTTGTTCCTTTGTTTTTAAGTTTCCATGTGGCATGCACTGTTTTACCGGGGTATTCTTTAATTGCCGTTTTATTAGCATAAACGGTCATTGTCGAACGAAGTTCTGACTGGATCATCCTTTCCTTTTGCTCATCGGCTTTCGTTATTTCACGGGGTTTAGCCTGATAATCAATAGTATCAAGTTTATTGCTTTTGGTTTCCTGAACCTTTTGAACAACCTGCTCTTGTGTGCCCGGAACGATAATCGGTTCAACTTTTACAGGTTTCCATGTTCCGATAAGTCGTTTCTGGATTGGTTGGACAGCACACGATGAGATCAGAAATATAAAGGTAGCAACAGAAAACAGTGAAAGAAGTCTTCTCATAATCATCATAAATTTAATAAAAAACGTACTTGGTTAAGTTTTATTATCTGTTCAGAGTTCTTTCATCACGTCGACGGTGGAATCCTGGGTGTTGATCCGGATATCGAAACCTCTTTTACGGAATACCGAGATCATTCGCTTATTGTCGGTTGTAGTCTGCGCGATAAAACGTTTAAGGTTCCAACTGTTGGCAATTTCCAGGCAGTAGTCGGTAAGGAGGTTGCCAAGATCTTTCTTTTGCCATGTATCCTCAATCAATATGGCATATTCGACGCTCTCATGATCGGGATCGGCAATGAGACGGCCTACTCCCAATATTCTTTTAGAATTTCCCTTACTTAGTTCTGCAACGATGGCAATCTCGCGGTCATAATCATTATAGCAGAAACGGGTAGCTGCTTCGTGCGATTGCCAATGGAAAAAATACCGGAACCGTGAATAGAGTGAGTCTTTTGAACATCGCCCGATCATCGCAAGCCACAAGGGCTCATCTTCCGGTTTGATGGGCCTCAGAAGTAAATTTGTTCCATCTTTCAGTTTGGCTGGTTTGACCAGCTTTTCAGGATAGGGATGCAGGGCAAGATGTGCATAGGGATGACTTTCCTGGCGCGTGGCTTCCCGATCGATCACGATTCTGCCGTCTAATGCGATGACTTCTGCAGATGACACCAGCAGGGGGTTAATATCAAGTTCAAGGATCTCAGGGTAATCTGCTGCAAGATAGGATAGCCGGATCAGCACCTGTATTAGCTGGTCAATATTTTTGGGTTTACTTCCACGGTATCCCTTAAGCAACGGATAGATCTTCAGTGATTCCAACATTCGCCTGGCAAGGCTTTCATTTAGTGGTGGAAACCCCAGTGCTTTATCACCGAAAAGTTCGGCTGTAATGCCTCCCATTCCAACCATTAATACCGTACCGAAAATTTTATCCTTTTTAATTCCAAGGATCATTTCGACAGCATCTTTTGAAGAAAACATTTTTTGAACTGTCACCCCATGGATCCGAGCCGAGGACTGATGGCTTGCAGCAGCTTCTATTATTTGTTTGAATGCTTTTTTTACCTGCAATTCATCAGCTATGTTCAGCACAACACCACCAACATCTGATTTATGCGTGATATCAGGAGAATCTATCTTCAGCACCACCGGGTAGCCTAAATTGGCTGCAATGCTTGTTGCTTCTTCAGCGGAACCAGCCTTGTGAGGCCTGGTCGTTGTGATTCCATACGATTCCAGAATAATTTTTGATGTTTCTTCCGATAATATTGTTTCACTTTTTTTGATGATCTGTTCA
This sequence comes from uncultured Prolixibacteraceae bacterium, assembly GCA_964624935.1. GTDB lineage: Bacteria > Bacteroidota > Bacteroidia > Bacteroidales > FEN-979 > FEN-979. The sequence goes on along the minus strand of CAZUYY010000067.1, from coordinate 7,105 downwards.
AATTCACCGCGGAGTCTGGCCCTGTCGACCGTAAACTCAACCGGGACATCTTTGGGTGTTTCATAAAGAATTTCAAGGTTTCGAGAATAAGAAACCATGGTCATAAAAGCACGGATGGCCTGTTCGGGTGTCTTATATGAAGGAATGCCTGCTTCGACCAGTATATCATCGGCCTGATGCATGCTTTGTCCACCCAGCCATGCTGCTAATATAGGTTTGTTTGAAGTGCTTCCCAGTGTGCTTATTTCTCTTGCTGTGGCGTCAGGATTTGTCATCGCCTGGGGTGTAAGGATCACGAGAACAGCATCTGTGTTCTGATCTTCCAGAACGATCTGGGTAGCTTTTGCAACGCGCTTTGCACGGGCATCTCCTAAAACATCTACCGGATTTCTATGTGACCAGAAGGCAGGTAAATTATCATTCAGTTTTGTAAGGGTCTCCTCAGAAAACTCAGAAAGAACTCCATTTAACGCAATTAAGGCATCCGTCGCCATCACACCTGGACCACCTGCATTGGTAATGATTCCCAGACGCGGGCCCCGTGGAAATTTGTTCCTTCCTATTAGTTCTGCTACGCTGAAAATATCTCCAATCTCGTACACCCTGGCAAGCCCGGCACGTTGAAAAGCAGCATCATAGACCGCATCTTCAGAGGCCATGGCTCCCGTATGAGATGCTGCAACCTTTGCAGATTCAGGAAAACGTCCTGCCTTATATACGATAATCGGCTTTTTTCGTGCAAAGGCACGGGCAGCTGTCATAAACTTCCTGGAATTCGTTATGGATTCGATGTACAGGATGATGCAATGGGTATTTTCATCTTCTCCGAAATAATCAATTAAATCGCCGAATTCCACGTCCAGGCTGTTTCCAATTGAGACAAACTGGCTGAATCCGATCTTCCCTTCGATGGCCCAGTCGAGAACGGAAGTACACAAAGCCCCTGATTGTGAAATGAAAGCAATATTCCCAGGTTTAGGCATTGCTGCCGCAAAGCTTGCATTTAATTTAAGGGAAGGAACGATCACCCCAAGACAATTCGGACCAATGATCCGCATCCCATCATACTTTTTCATCAGGTCACGGATCTCTGTTTCCATTTTTTTACCTTCCACTCCAATTTCCTGGAACCCTGCCGAGATGATGATAAGTCCGGGAATACCCATTTCACCGCATTCCCTCACCACTCCTGCTACTTTTTCAGCCGGGGTACAAATGATTCCAAGGGCAGGAACTTTGGGTAGACTTTTAATATCGGGATAACAGGGAATTCCCATTACAGCTTCATGATCGGCATTCACAGGATAAACCACACCACGAAACCCCCCGCTCACAAGGTTTATCAGCACCTTACCGCTGACGCTGTTTGGATTGGTGGTAACCCCGATCAATGCAATCCGTTGAGGATTGAATATGGAGTCAAGATTGTGGATGTTCATTTTAGTTGATATGCCCTGTTGAGCAGGTGAATAGAGGACGCAAAGATAGAAAAATTAATGCATCCGGGGCATAATAGCTATTTCACCGGATACGTCGCAGGATCCAATGCCCTGACGTTCCACATCTTCAGGAAGGTAAAGACTTTTGTTGTATCGTATCCCGGAGATTTGGCATATTCGAGTAATCCTGAATCCTGTATGTGCAACTGCTTACCATTGCCATCGAGGATCACAAAAACCGGGAAGCCAAAACGAACAGGGTATCCAAACTCCTTATAAAGATTATAATCGCGTTTTTCCTTTTCCTTCGGAACGCTGGCCAGGATATACACATAATCCTTTTTCATAATGGAATCAATCCGTGGTTCGCTGGTAACAAGGTTATGAAACCGGATACACCATGGACACCAGTTACCACCCCATTGTATAAGGACATGTTTGTGTTCAGCTTTTGCTTTGGCAATAGCCGTTTTAACGTCCACCCGTATATCCTGATTCGGGTTGTAGGGTTGTGCTTTATCCTGCGAAAATGCAAGGACAGAAAACAGTAAAAGAAAGAGAGAAATAATGGTTGTTTTCATTTGAAAGTTTATAAGTGATAATTTTTGCTGCAAAGATAAGAAATAGAAATGGTCAGATGGAACGGCAACAAAATGGCGAAAGAGCTAATTTTTGAGAACAATTTTCTCATTTTAGCTTTTTCGCCATTTCGCTTTTTCGCTATTTAACCTTACATCCCGTACATTTCGATGATTTCCTGCTTGCTCTTTCCGAGGATGTTGTATTTCTTCCCGACTTTTTTGAATGCATCGAGGGCTTTTTCGAGATGATGGATCTCGTGGCCTGCAGAGATCTGTGTACGGATCCTGGCCTGGCTCTGAGGCACAACAGGGAAGAAGAACCCTATTGCATAGATACCTTCTTCGTAAAGGTCCCTGGAAACATCTTGTGAAAGCTTGGCATTAAACAGCATTACCGGCACAATGGGAGTATCGCCTTCTTTAATGATGAGGCCGATATCGGTAAGTCCCTTGCGCCAGAATTCTGTGTTCTTTTCCAGTTTATCCCGACGCTCGGTAGTAGCCGAAAGGATTTCCAGAACCTTAATTACACCGGCAACTACAGGAGGTGCAATGGTATTGGAGAAGAGATAGGGACGGGCTTTCTGCCGACACATCTCAACGAGTTCTTTACGTCCTGAAACACAACCACCGGATGCCCCGCCTAATCCTTTCCCGAAGGTAGTAGTAATGATGTCCATCCGTCCCATGACCCCACATTTTTCATGTGTTCCGCGGCCAGTCTTTCCGATAAATCCACTGGCGTGTGAATCATCGCAGAACAGCATTGCATCATATTTTTCGCAGAGATCTGCCATCTGGTCCAGTTTTGCAGTATCGCCATCCATGGAGAATACACCGTCAGTGATGACCATTTTCAACCGCTTGTCGTTATGCAATTGGAGTTTTTCTTCCAGGTGAGCCATGTCAGAATGTTTGAAAGTATCGTGCATGGCGCTGCAAAGACGGATCCCATCGACGATTGAAGCATGAACGAGACGGTCGGAGATCATCACATCATCTTTGGTCAGGACAGCTTCGAAAACACCAGCATTGGCATCCATGCAGGAAGGAAAAAGAATGGTGTCTTCAGTACCAAGAAATTTGGTCACCATTTGTTCGAGTTGTCTGTGGATATCCTGGGTTCCGCAGATAAAACGAACGGAAGACATGCCATAGCCATGAGAATCGAGACCGGCATGTGCTGCCTTCACAACCTCAGGGTGACTGGATAATCCAAGGTAGTTGTTTGCGCAAATGTTGATCACCTTTTTTAAAGGCGCCCCGGTTGGGAATTCTACTTCAATATCAGCAGCCTGCGCAGAATGAATATAGCGTTCAACCTTCAAAAGGCCGGCGTTTTTCATGCCGGTCAGTATTTCCTGGTACGAGCCACGTACTTTATCGCTGTATGCCATAGTCTACCTCCGTTATTTTAAATATTCGTTGACGAGTGAACAGATCTTATTGACCGAGTCGAATGCCTCTGGTGTGGCCTTATCATCGGGTATGGAAATTTTGTATTTATTTTCGAGGAATCGCTTTAGCGATACCATTGAAAATGAATCGACTATACCACCTGAGATCAGGGGGGTATCGTAAGTTATTTCGCTGTCGTCTTCCACATACTCGTTGATGACGTAAGCCTTTATTATTTCTTTCATGTCTTCCATAGTGTATTCTCCTTTTTTGGTTTGTTTATTTGTTATGATTATTAAATATTTGCAATATTCTTAAAAAGCTGTTATTAATCGTTTTCAAGGGTACTTGTATCGCCGATCTCTTCACCCCATTCTTTTGCATGAAGAATCCTTCGCATGATCTTTCCGCTTCTTGTCTTGGGCAAGGAATCAATGAATTCAATCTCCTGTGGCATGGCTAAAGGTGAAAGTTTCTTCCTGACGAAGTTCATGATGTCGAGATCAAGATCTTTGCTGGCGATAAAACCGGGTTTCAGGGTAACAAAAGCTTTTACGACTTCCATGTTCACAAAATCAGGTTTAGCGACGACGGCTGATTCGGCAACGGCCGGATGTTCCAGCAAGGCCGATTCAACTTCAAACGGACTTACAAGATGGCCTCCTGTATTTATCACGTCATCATCACGACCAACAAACCAGAAATAGCCCTCTTTGTCGATACTGGAACGATCGCCGGGAAGATACCAGCCATTCTTGAATTTATTCTTGTAGGTTTCTTCGTTATTCCAGTACATCCGCATCATTGAAGGCCATCCGGGTTTGAGTGCGATGAGACCGATTTTCCCGGGTTCGCCAAATGGTTCATATGTATCCGAATTAACAACAGTGGCAGTAATGCCCGGGAAAGGTTTTCCCATTGAACCAGGTTTTATTTTCATTCCTGGATAATTGGAGATCATGATAGATCCGGTTTCTGTTTGCCAGTAAGTATCAAGAAATGGTTTACCGAATACTTTTTCCGACCAAATTACGGCTTCGGAATTCAATGGCTCACCCACACTTGCCAGATGACGAAGCGAAGACAAATCGAAATTCTTTATGATCTCATCCCCTGCTTTCATTAAAGAGCGGATAGCTGTAGGGGCTGAGTACCACATAGTGATATGATGCTTTTCAATAAACCGGTACCAGTTCTCAGCAGAGAACCCTGAATCGAGCACGCATTGAGTCACACCATTGCTGAATGCGCCGATGATGCCATAAGATGTTCCTGTGACCCAGCCTGGATCGGCTGTACACCAGTATATATCATCATCCTTAAGATCAAGTACCCATTTTGAGGTCAGGTACTGTGAGATCAGTGAATAATGCACATGTTTGACGCCTTTCGGCTGACCGGTAGTTCCGGAAGTATAATGAAGAACTGAAGGGGTTTCTGCATAGGTAGGATAAATCTCAAAATTTTCCACTTTTGGAAGTTCTTCGAGGGTCAATGCTACTTCTCTTTGTTGCAACGGCTTGGAAGGATCCTGATCGACGATGATCAGGTATTCCACCCAAGGCATCTTTTCAAGGATTTTACGCACTTTGGGTGCATGTTTCTTTTGAGTTATGATAGCACGGGTTTGTGCATTCTCCAACCTGATAAAAAGGGATTCATCACCAAAGGCTGAAAACAAAGGTTGAGCGATTGCACCGGTCTTCAGGATACCGAGAAAACCAAGATACAGTTCTGGAATTTTATCCATGAACAAACAGACACGATCTCCGGGATTGATCCCAAGATCTCTGAGGAATTGACCAATCGTGTTGGTAGCAAGACGGATGTCATTGTAGGTGTATCGTTTTTCCACACCTCCAAGACCATCCCAGATGAGACCCAGCTTATTTGCTTTTCCCATCTGGCAGATGCGGTCGGAACAGTACCATCCGATATTGATGACCTCCCCGGGTTTATAACCCAGTTCCTGTTCGGCAAGGCTCCAACTGAAATTTTTAACTCGTTCGTCGTAAGATCCGATGTGCGACATAGTGAAATTTGTTGTTTTTGGTTAATACTGTAAGGATTTAGGTGAATTTTATTTTGGCTGCGCTTTGATTTTTGTCTCTTAATCTAAATTAATGGAGAATACTTTTTTATTGGTTATTTGTCTCAACGATCACGATTGCAGTGGCGATCTCTTTAACATGCGATAAAGATACATGAATTTTTGATATCCCCTCAATCTTTCCGAGTTCTTCTGCTTTTCCATAAAGACGGATCAGAGGCTTGCCGAACTCATCATGATAAACCTCGATATCTGCAAACCTGATCCCGAACCTCCACCCCGTACCAATGGCTTTCATAAAGGCTTCCTTGGCGGAAAACCGTGCAGCATAATTCTCATATTTATATTTCTTCGTTTCGCAATAGGCAATCTCCACGGCAGTGAAGATCTTATCGCGGAAGCCAATATCTCTTTCCATCACCTTTTCGATACGACTGACTTCGATGATGTCAGTCCCCAGGCCGTAAATCATTCTGAATTGTTTTTTCCCCACTAAGGCGCAAAGGCGCTAAAAATTCGCAAAGAATAAGATTTGTGTGCTATTTTGCGTCTTTGGTTTTTTGCGGTTATTTATTAAAATTCCCTTAATGTTATTAAATAGCTCCTAATTGTTTTCCGACTTTTATGAACTTTTCAATAGCAAATTCGATCTGTTCGGTTGAGTGTGCTGCACTGATCTGTACTCTGATCCTTGATTTTCCTTTAGGTACGACCGGATAATAGAACCCAATCACATAGATACCTTCATCGAGCAATGCATTGGCGAAGTTTTGGGAGAGTTGGGCATCATTGGGGAGATGTCCAAACAAAACGGGTACGATGGGATGGATCCCCGGAACAATCCTGAAGCCGGCTTTTTCCATACCCTTACGGAAAAGTGATGTGTTTTGGAACAGCTTATCCTTGAGCGCTGTAGTTTCAGAAAGCAGATTTAGTACTTCAAGGGTGGCACCGGCTATAGAAGGCGCCAATGTATTCGAGAAAAGATAAGGCCTTGAACGCTGGCGAAGGATCTCAACGATTTCCTTCCTTCCCGAGATACAGCCGCCGGAGGCACCACCAAGGGCTTTACCGAAAGTAGTTGAAATGATATCTACACGGCCCTGTGCATTGCAATATTCTATGGTTCCTCTTCCAGTCTCTCCGATAAATCCGGTTGCATGCGAATCGTCAACCATGACCAGGGAATTGTATTTCTCAGCCAAGTCGCAAATCTTATCAACCTGAGCAATGATCCCATCCATGGAAAAAACACCATCGGTAACTATCAGCTTGAAACGCGGTTCACTGGCATCCTGCGATACCTCCTCAAGATCCTCCATGTCATTGTTCTTGTATTTGAAACGCTGCGCTTTACTCAACCTGACGCCATCAATGATGGAGGCATGATTCAGTTCATCGGAGATTATGGCATCCTGTTCGCTTAATAATGGTTCGAAAACCCCACCGTTGGCATCAAATGCAGAGGAATAAAGAATGGTATCTTCAGTGCCGAGAAATTCACTTAGCTTTGCTTCAAGGTCTTTATGTACTTTCTGGGTTCCGCAAATAAACCTGACGGATGACATCCCAAAGCCATAGCGAAAAAAAGTCATATTAGCACCAGCCATGGTCCTTGGATCATTGCTAAGACCAAG
>CAZUYY010000066.1:0-9705 GCA_964624935.1 uncultured Prolixibacteraceae bacterium | reverse complement strand
ATCACATTAGCTGCTTCATGGCGGAAATCCAAGTCCTTGTTGATAGTCTTTCCAAATTCTTCAACCACCCCCACTACATTTATTGCTTCCATTTCAGGATTATTCCGCTGCGACCGTGCTGCAAAAAACCGCATCAGGTTCAGGTCGAGGTTGATCTTTTTATCAATCCCGGGTCGCTGAACTTTCACACAAACATTCTTGCCGTTCAACAGGGTCGCACGGTAGGTCTGGGCAACCGAAGCCGAAGCAAGACGATGTGTATCAAATTCCTTAAATAATTCCGAAACGGGATGTCCCAGGTTTTTTTCTATTTCAGCTATAGCCACATCATCGGGCATGGGAACTGCTTCATCCTGCAGCTTCCTGAATTCAACACGTACATCCTCAGGAACCAGGTCAGGACGGTCGGCAAGGAGTTGTCCGAATTTAATAAAGGTCGGCCCTAATTCCTCCACAGCCATCCGTATCCGTTCGGCTTTTGTATATTTTTCAATACGGGCAAGCCGTTTCTTTGAGACCAGCAACTTGCCCAACCCGTTCTTTGTGACCCAGTCGTTAAAACCGTATTTAAAGGCAGCCGCGATGATCTCCCTGGCACGTCCGATCTCACTGACCGTAGTTCCGATATTTAAAACATTCATAGCATTACAGGTTTATGACCCCACCCCCGGCCCCTCCCCCAAGAGGGAGGGGAGTTGAGAGAATTTCGTTGCAATTGATATTTTTACGTTTTTTTGTCCAAGATTTTGTGAGTCTGTGACTTTGTCACTCTATCACTCTGCAAAGTCAGGCTTTCCGGACCTTCTTAACCGGTGTTTTGCCCTTGCCTTCCAATTTCTTGATCCTTGCCTCCAATGCCTTATAGTCCTGCATGGTCACAAGGTTCATCTTTGCAATCGTCTTTTTCTGAAGCTCGGTGATCTGTTTTTCAAGGTTCTTTTTCATCTCTTCTGATTTTTTGACCCATTGATCGAACAGTTTTTTGGCTTCTTCCTTGTTGAGATTATTCTCTTTCGCAAATTCCAGTGCGGCTTTTTCGATTTTATCAGTAGTTGAAAAAGCAAATTCTACTCCTTTATCAAAGGCTTGTTTCAGATTTTCAAACATAGTATACCTCCTTTTTTAACTTTTTGAATGATAGTTGATTTTCTTTTCTTTGGTAATATTTATTAAGTGCATCTCCATATCGTTAAGGAGAGTCTCATAATTTTTTATCTCCGCAAATTTTATCTCGTATGCTGCCAGGATGTTCGGAATGTTCCTGATTGATTTTATCAACCGGTCTTTTTGTGCTTTCTTGAACTCACCTTCCACGATCAGGAGAAAATCCACCTGTTTTATTTCGGGTACCATTACATATTCCTCGCTACGGTTACTGATCAGGTAATACCTGTTGAAATAATCCTCATCATAGTAATCATAAAGGGAAAACTCCGCAGGATCCTTTTTTTCAGTCAACGTGATTTTCAAATCCTCCATTTTAAGAAAATCCAGTCCAAGATGCTTGTTCAAAAGAAAAGATATCCGGTAGTCCTTCAAGTGACATGAAATGCCAATAAGAGTAAAGATTGCCGGTTCCGACCGAATCTCCAGAAAGATCTTCTTCGACATGCGGTTTCAGAATATAATAACAAATATAATGAATTATAGGGGGGACGTCAAGAAATATCTTTACACCCCACCCCCTGCCCTTAATGACCCCACCCCCTGACCCCCTCCCCCAAGAGGGAGGGGGAAGTTTTCGAACTTTAGATAATGACTTCTTAAGTGATGTTGCTTCTTCTTTTTACAAGAATTCAAAAAGATTATTAATATAGAAATCCACAATGAATTGACCCAGAGGATACTGACGGAAAAGGGGTCAGAGTGTGGCTTTTTTTTGCAATCTGCACCTTGGACGGGGTCTTTGGGTTAAAGTTATTCCCCCTCCCTCTTGGGGGAGGGGGCCAGGGGGTGGGGTCCCTTTCTAATCCTGACTTTCCTTAGTGAGCTTATTCCATGCCTTCTCGGCTGCATTCTGTTCTGCACCTTTGATGGAAAAGTCCTGCCCACGGCTTAGTGGGATGTTATCTACGAGGAGGTCAATGATATATTGCTTCCTGTAACCTGATCCTGTTTCCTTCAGCACTGAAAAGGTGAGTTGTTTTCTTTCTTTTTGCGCCCATTCAATCATCCGGCTTTTAAAATTCACCTCAAGGTTAACCAGTTCATTGATATTAAAATAATGCTTGATGATCTTTTCCAGAAGAATGAACCGGGTAAAGCGGTATCCCCTGTCGAGATACATGGCGCCTATCAGGGCTTCGAATGCATCGCCCTGTGAAGAACGGTAAATATTATTGGAATTAGGATCGAGCCGGATTAGCTTTTCGAGTCCGAGTTTCTGTGAAAGCTTGTTAAGCTGCACACGACTTACAATTTTTGAACGCATCTCTGTCAGGAAGCCTTCATCTTTGGTAGGAAATGTTTTGAACAGGTAATCAGCAACAACGGCATCGAGGATGGCATCCCCGAGAAACTCAAGCCTTTCGTTATTGATCCGGATTCCATGTAAGTTTTCTTCTCCTGCTGATTTATGTAAAAATGCAAGCCTGTATAAAAAGATATTGTGGGGATAGAATCCGAAAATATTTCTGATTGCCTGGTAGAGGTGTTTTTCCCGGGAAAATAAGTGACCGGCCGGTGCAAATATGTGGAATCTCAATTCGTCCTATTCCTTGAATTTTCTGAAGATTATGGATGCATTATGCCCGCCGAATCCAAAGGTATTGGACAGTGCAGCGTTGACAACCCGTTGTTGAGCCTTGTTGAATGTAAAGTTCAGTTTATTGTCAATTTCGGGATCGTCTGTGAAATGGTTGATGGTCGGAGGAACAATATCATTCTTCACAGCGAGGATGGCTGCAATGGATTCTATGGCGCCCGCCGCACCCAGCAGGTGGCCTGTCATTGATTTTGTTGAATTGATGGTTATTTTGTATGCCTGTTCTCCGAACAGGGTCTGGATCGCTTTTGGTTCGACAATATCTCCCAGAGGAGTTGATGTCCCGTGGGTATTAATATGATCAATTTCGGTGATGCTCATTTCAGCATCTTCGAGAGCAGCCCGCATTGCGAGAATAGCGCCTAAACCTTCAGGATGAGGCTGTGTCATATGGAATGCATCGCCGGATAAACCGGCGCCGGCCACCTCGGCATAGATCTTTGCACCGCGGTTCAGGGCATGTTCCATCTCTTCAAAAATCAGAACACCGGCGCCTTCGCCGATCACAAATCCATCACGATCTTTATCGAACGGACGTGAAGCAGTTAATGGATCATCATTGCGTGTCGAGAGTGCATGCATGCCATTGAAACCTCCTACGCCGGCAGGATTTAGTGCTGCTTCGGATCCCCCTGCAACAAAGACATCCGCCTTGTTTAACCGGATGTAATTGAATGCATCGGCCAAGCCATTGGCAGAGGATGCACAGGCAGAGACCGTTGCAAAATTCGGCCCGCGGAATCCATATTTTATCGAAACATGACCGGCTGTGATATCCGAGATCATCTTCGGAATAAAGAAAGGATTAAAACGGGGTGTTCCATCTCCCTCCAGGAAATTCTTCACCTCCTGTATCAGTGTATCAAGTCCTCCGATTCCGGAAGCCATGATAACTCCCACCCGGTTATGATCCAGCTTATCCATATTGAACGCCGCATCATTTACAGCTTCATCGGCAGCGATCAAACCGAATTGGCAGTAAATATCGTATTTCCGGGCTTCTTTCCTGTCAAAATAGTTCTCTGCATTAAAATTCTTTACTTCACAGGCAAATTGTGTCTTGAACTTAGAAGCATCGAACCGGGTGATAGGACCTGCACCACTTACCCCATTGAGCAATCCTGTCCAATACTCTTCTGTGGTATTGCCGATCGGGGTCAGGGCCCCGATTCCGGTTACAACAACTCGACGTAGCTTCACGTGAATCAGGTTTAATGGTTCATTTTAAACAGGAATCCCTCCGATCGGGAGGGATTTAATTTCTTCTCAGGAATAAGTGAACAACCCAAACCAGGAATAGAAAAAGTAGATGTGAATGCCCTATTTGGTGTTGTTTTCGATGTAAGCAATCGCTTCACCAACAGTTCCGATCTTTTCAGCCTGATCATCCGGAATCGCAATATCAAATTCCTTTTCGAATTCCATGATCAGTTCTACGGTATCGAGAGAGTCAGCGCCGAGATCATTTGTGAAACTTGCTTCAGGTGTAACTTCATTTTCGTCAACACCAAGCTTATCAACAATGATAGCTTTAACTTTTGATGCAATATCAGACATGATTTTTCCTTTTTTGGTTAAACGGACTGCAAAGAAATACATTTTATCCGTACGAACCAACAATATTTAAGATTTTTTAACATTTCAGAAAAGCAATGATTGTCAATTGATAATTGATAATTGATAATTGACAATCCTATGCTTTCCTTATTTTTGCAACTCTAATTCATACTACGCGTTTATGATAAAGATTGCCATTTTTGCTTCCGGTGGCGGTACAAATGCCCAGCGGATTACAGAATATTTCCGTGACCACCCGGAACATATTGCCGTTGATCTGATCCTTTCAAACAGAGAGGATGCACTTGTCATCGAAAGAGCAAGAAACCTTGGCATCCCCACTGTCACTTTTTCACGCCAGGAATTCTATGAAACTGACTGTATTCCAGACCTGCTGAAACAACATTCAATTGAATATATAATCCTTGCCGGCTTTCTCTGGCTTGTTCCGGATTCTGTTCTGAAAGCTTACCCTGACAGAATTCTCAACATTCATCCTGCCCTGCTGCCGGGATATGGAGGAAAAGGAATGTATGGCATGAAGGTTCATGAGGCTGTAATTTCCAATCATGATAAGGAATCCGGTATCACAATCCATCTTGTAAACGAAAGGTACGATGAAGGGCAGATCCTTTTCCAGGCAAAATGCAGCATAGATGAATCGGACACTCCCGAAAGCCTCGCAACAAAAGTTCATGCATTGGAATATCAGTATTTCCCAAAGGTCATAGAAAAGTATATTCTGAAAGGGAATCCACTCTGAAGAGTCTTTCTTGAAACGCTAAGGACCCCACCCCCGGCCCCTCGTTAATCATCAAAACCCCACCCCTGGCCCCTCCCCCAAGAGGGAGGGGAGTCAATCTTAAATCGTAAATTATCTTTCGTCCAGTCTTTCTCTCAGCTTCATCGCTTGTTCCTCAAATCCCGGCTTTCCGATAAGGGCAAACATATTCTTTTTGTATGCCTCGACACCGGGCTGATCAAAAGGGTTGACGCCCAGCAGATAACCACTCAGGGCACAGGCAAATTCGAAGAAATAGATCAGGGTCCCCAGGGTCTCTTCATTCAATTCCCTGACCGAGATCCTGATGTTGGGCACGCCGCCGTCAACATGAGCAAGCATGGTACCCATCTCTGCCATATGGTTGATTCCGGTAAGCCTTTTCCCAGCCAGAAAGTTCAGACCATCGGAATCTTCCTTAATGAAAGGAACACTTAAATTTTTTAAAGAATTTTCGACTGACAGGATCGTTTCAAACATGAGTCTCTCTCCATCCTGTATATACTGGCCCATGGAATGAAGATCGGTTGTATTACTCACTCCGGCGGGGAAGATGCCTTTTTTCATTTTGCCTTCACTCTCTCCGTAAAGCTGTTTCCACCATTCGGTAAAATAGCAAAGACCGGGCAGGTAGTTCACGAGAATCTCGACCGTCTTTCCAGATTGATACAAGGCATTGCGGATGGCTGCATAGCGAAGGGCCGGGTTTTTATCAGGATTAGGGGACGCAAGACACACCTCCATCATTGCTTTAGCGCCACTGATCAGCTTCTCAATGTCAAAACCTGCCACAGCAACCGGAAGAAGACCTACCACTGTGAGAACCGAGAATCTTCCCCCGATATCATCAGGGATGACATAAGTGGAATATCCTTCCTCATCCGACAATTTCTTCAAGGCCCCGCGATTTGCATCGGTCACCGCGAAGATCCGTCCTGCCGCCTCTTTCTTGCCATATTTATTTTCAAGATGGTTTTTTATGATGCGAAATGCAACCGCAGGCTCGGTGGTTGTTCCCGATTTGGAGATAACTGCAACACTATAATTATAATGTTCCAGAATTTCCAGCAATCCCGCATGATAGTCTTCACTCAGGTTTGCCCCGGCATAAAGGATGACCGGGTCTTTTCTTTCCGGAACCAGCGGGAGGAACGGATGGCTGAGACAATCGATAACGGCCCTTGCCCCAAGGTAAGATCCCCCAATCCCGACAACCACCAAAATGCTTGAATTACCACGTATCTTTTCAGTATCAGCTTTGATCCTGTGAATAATGCCGGGGTCAAATGCCGCGGGTAATTTCATCCAGCCAAGAAAATTATTTCCGGGTCCTGTACCATTGATCAGAGTTTTATGGAGTAATCCCAATTCTTGTTCGTTTTGCCTGATCCTCTTTCCTCCAGCAAAAGAAACTGCTTTAGTGATATCAATTTTCATCGGTTACTATTTATTTTCTGTAAGAAGACGAAAGTACTATTTTGCAGCGAATATGCAAAAAAAAATGTGTCCGCAGCAGCGGACACATTAGTCAATCAATAAACAAAACTTTTAATCAGATCATTCGCACAAACTCACATTAGCCAAAAAAAGAATTACTGGTATTGCATTTGCTCTTTTGCTTTTTTCCAGTTCGACAAAGATAGTCCGGAAATGGGGTTTGTACTGTTAAGGAATATTAATATACGTTAAAAATTGTTAAAAGGGTATGGTTTCCCTAATTCACGAGATCACCAGTTAACATGTCCGCTTGTCTGCCCGTCTGCTTTTTTCTTAATAAATGCCTTTACCCGATATACGATCGTCTTCCCGTTCTTACTGATGTAATCAATCCCCTTCAGAACTGCTGCAACCAAAAATAAGAATCCGATCAAAAACAATGAAAATTCAAGTCCGTCTTTCGCATTCCCGGCTGCTGCAAAGGCATGTAAAGAGAGTCCTGTAAAGAAAATAATTCCAAGTGACATTAACTTTTTCATACTGCTTGTTTTATTTACGATTAACGATTGTAGATTTACGAATTCAATTACGATTGTGGATTGTCGATTGTTGATTAAAAAAAATTTTACATCGTAAATTAATTTTTAATGATCTTCCCCACTTCCACTGCCCTGTCGTTGGTCACCCGCACAAAATAAACCCCGCCGGACAGATTGCTGATGTCAATTACTGTTTTGGCCTGGGTGATTTGACGTGTAATGAGTTGCTGACCCTCGATATTTACAATTGTAAGATTACCATCCAGTGTTGCATCTGTTACTTCTACAGTTATTTTATCTGTGGCCGGATTTGGAAATATCTCTACCTTGTTTTTATTCAATCTATCATTTATACCCACGCCACCTCCGTTTACTGTCTTTAAGATTGTCCCGGAATCGCCTACTGCATATCCTGTAAGGGAATCGGGGAAATATACAGAAAAAAGTCTCCTCGTTGTTCCTGAATAGAGACTCTGCCATGTGGAACCTCCATCGGACGATCGCTTGATAACTCCGGAATCACCTACGATAAATCCCTTATTTATTCCTGTAAAAAAAACGGACGAATAACCTTCTCCCCAATTTCCTGAGGATATAATATTCCAGTTTGATCCACCATTTGTTGTTCTCAGTATTGCCCAGCAGCCCTGATAGTAGCCACCGACAATTATACCGGTGTCTTTGCCTGGAAAAAAAACAGCTTGTAAGGGACAGCTTAGATTAACAGATTGTGTGTTCCATGTTATTCCTCCATTGGTTGTTTTAAGAATCAGTGATAACTCGCCCCACTCTGTCCCGGCAATATAACCTGTTAGTGAGTCGGTAAAATAAACGGATAGAGGGCCTTGACCATTTCCAAGCGGTGTATTAGTCCAGGTAATGCCGCCATCGGTGGTCTTTAAAATTGCTCCACCCACAGCATACCCGATATTTTCATTGACAAAAAAAACTGAAGACAAATCTGCAATGAACCCGGAATACTTTTTTATCCAATTGATTCCTCCATCGGTCGTCTTTAATATGATCCCGCTATCACCGGTAATATAACCGGTAGAACGATCAGGAAACGAGATGGAATACAATGATGACACTGTTGGAACCGGTTGGGGATTCCAATTGAGACCTCCATTGATAGTTTTCAATAAGGTTCCATTCACTCCAACAACAAAACCTGTATCTGCATTTTTAAAGAAAACCGAATGAAGCTGATTCATGGTCCCTGAATTCAATGATTGCCAATCCTGGGCGTGTGAATATTGTACCGAAAATAATAAAATGCAGAGTAATTTTTTCATATATATCGATTTAAAATCCGGAGTCTCATTCAAAATGGAGGGTAAATATATAAAATAAAAATCAAAAGTCAACGTATTCTAATCGACTAATTTTTTTGTTGAGGTGTTGGACCGAATTTGAATTACCCTGCGCTTTAGCGCGGGGGCATCAATGGGAATATAAAACCGGACTTTAGTCCAAGACATTTCCGGTTTAAATGTTGGGCTAAAGCCCGGTTTATTTATGGTCTCCTTTGCCCCCAGCCTGAAGGCTGGGGTAATTCATTTGCGTTATTCAATTTTTGGTCCTATAATTACTGATGTTTTTCCTACCCCCCAGCCTGAAGGCTGGGGTAATTCATTTTCGTCTTAGCATATCAAAATAAGATTTAGCCCCAAAACCTAATACCCAATACCCAGAACCTAATACCCAATACCCAGAACCTAATACCCAACACCTAATACCCGGACCCTTTCCTCGTAAACCCAAAATAGTGTATTTTTGCATATATGAACCGCAAAATCATAATATTTACCATAATCGTGATGACCATTGCCCTGATCGGGCTGATGGGCATCCAGATCTATTGGATAGATAATGCATCCGCAGTAAAAGAGGCTACTTTTCAGCGAACAGTCACAGATGTCCTTTCCAGGGTGGTCAATAAGGTGGAGAAAATGGAAAAACGGAAAGCATCGGAGGCGAATCCTTATGAAGGAATGATGAATTTTAACCGTCACCTGCTGTACGAACGTTTTATCAATGAACAGCAACTGGACTCACTGATCCTTCTCGAGTTGAACCTCCGGGGAATCGACACACGCTTTGAGTTTGGTATTTACAACCCGGAACGGGATATCTTTCTGCTTGAAAAAGATTCGACAATGAGGAAAATGCTGATCGAAAAAGGATCAGCCGCACGGCTTTTTGTGAGTGACATTTTTACCTCCCCGGAATATCTTCTTCTCTATTTCCCCAATGAAAGACAATTTCTTCTGACAGAACTTTGGGGAATGTTGCTGATTTCCATTATTCTGATTATTGTCATCGTCTATTCTTTTACCTATACAATCACTACGATTTTCCGCCAGAAAAAGCTATCGGAGATGAAGAATGACTTCATCAACAACATGACCCATGAATTTAAGACCCCGATTTCAACGATCTCATTGGCATGTGAAACATTGACCGATCATTCGATAGAACGCTCGCCTGAATTCACTGAAAATTATATAAACATCATCCTCGAAGAAAACAAGCGTCTTGCTACAATGGCTGAGAAGATCCTGCAAACAGCAGTGATCGAGAAAGGACAGTTGAATATGAAACGGGAGCGTATCGACCTGCATGAA
>CAZUYY010000065.1:0-9727 GCA_964624935.1 uncultured Prolixibacteraceae bacterium | reverse complement strand
ATAATTTTTAACGAGGGGTCAATTTTAAGCGCTTGTTCTGTAGCTTCGATCCCGTCCATAACCGGCATCTTTATATCCATAAGAATAATATCCGGTCTGTTTTCTTTTAATAATTCAAGAAAGACTGCTCCGTTTTCAGCTTCACCTGCCAATTCAAGGTTTTTTATCTCATCAACTGCCCTTTTTAACCCGCTTCTGAACAGGTCATGATCCTCCACGATCATTATTGTTATCTTGCCGGGCATTTATATATTAATTTTTGGGTAATGATGAGAAATGACAAATGTATGTAATTATACGTAAAAAAGCAAGTAATATTACTAAAATATTTTATCGTATAAATACGTGAACTTTTTAGTTTTATGGATAAGGTACGATCCTGGTCGTGAAATCCTACGGCTCTTTATTGAATTCTTCTTCTGAAATGACTTTAATTTCCTCTTTTTTAAGAGAAACGAGTTCATGATTCACATTTACAAGATCTCCTGCAATAATTCTATTTATAGCGGTTCTGGTTGAATCGACTTCTTTACTGAGGAAATCAAGTCCGGATAATTGTGAATCCGTTGGTTTTCCCGGATAACTGATGATAGAACCATAGATGAATGCGATTTTTTCCCTGAGTTTTTCCTCACCGGTAACCTTGCCCTCCCTGGTGGAAACAAGTTTCATGTGCAGTGTATCCATCCGGGTAGCAATTGCTGTGAGCTTACGGGCTAATTGTTTCGGAACTTCTTTTGACAGGGTCGTTGCTTTGTCGCGAATATCTTTCGCCTGCCGGTCAATGTATGCAAGCGATTCGAGCAAGTTGTAAGTACTCATCAGGGCTTTTTGCCTGACCTTTCTGTCTTCCGGTGAAAAAATGGACTTTGGATCAGGAACAAGCCTTATCTTGGTCTCTAATGTATCCTTGTTCCTGATCAGCTTTGCAGTATATTCTCCCGGTGAATAATCCGGACCGATCATGGCTTCTCCTTCCATCTGAGGAGAAACAGGTACTTTCGGTGGCTTCAAACGTATCGTCCAGTTCACCTGGTTGATCCCTTTATGCGTGCCGGCCGGGAGTTTAGTTATCATTTTCCCGTCCTGATCAAAGATCTCTATGTGGATATCACCAAAAATATGACGTTTCTTCATGTAGTAAACGATGGGAGCCGAGGATTCGGGAACCTGTCCCAGAAACTCATCATCTCCGTTCCATTCCTGGGTAAATGAATTTTCCCGGATTACATAGTCCTTAGTCTTAAGGAATTTCAAATCAGAATTTAAAAGATCTTCTGTTAATTGACGAAAAGGAGTCAGATCGTCAATAATCATGATCCCCCTTCCGTGGGTGGCCAGAACCAGGGACTGGTCACGGGAGTGAATGACCATGTCCATCACCGGAACTTTGGGAACGTTTCCTTTAAAGTTTACCCAACTCTTTCCTCCGTTTATTGAAATATAAAGTCCACCTTCAGTTCCAAGGAATAGCAGGTTTGGGTTAACAAGATCCTCTTTGATGATATGACAATAAGTTTTTATTGAAGTATCGGCCAGTGCTACCCAAGTCCTTCCAAGATCGGAAGACCTGAAAACATAGGGAGTCTTGTCTCCCATCCGGTGGCCATCAAATGTTGCATATGCGACGTTCTTATCAAAACGGCCGGGTTCTACAAAGGAGCACCAGGTATTGGCAGGTAGTCCGTGAATATTTTTAACGACGTTTGTCCAGTTTTTCCCGCCATCCGTAGTGACCTGGAGATTTCCGTCATCGGTTCCTGCCCAAATAATCAGACTATCGATCGGCGATTCGTTGATCGTATAAATCGTACAGTGGTTTTCTGCAGAAGAATTATCAACGGTGAGACCTCCTGATTTTTCCTGATTTTCTTTTTTTGGATCATCGGTAGTGAGATCAGGAGAAATCCTTGTCCAGGTATCGCCCCGGTTGCTGGTTTTGTAAAGATATTGTGCACCTGTATAAAATGTATTCCTGTTTGGACTGAACACCATTGGTGCATTCCAGTTGAAACGCAGTTCTTTTGTTTCTTTTTCCCTGAATGGGATCAGCGATTTATATTCGCCAGTACGTGTGGAGTAACGCGCAATCTTTCCACCCTGGAATTGCCAATAGAGGATTGTTGAATCCAGCTTATCGCAATATACGTAAAAGCCATCTCCAAACCCGACACTTTTCCAACTGTTATTTGTAATACCGGACGATGCCCGGGATGGACCATACCATGATCCGTTATCCTGAAGGCCGCCATAAACATTAAAAGGTTCCGCCATATCGGTGCTCACATGATAAAACTGTGAAACCGGCAGATTACGCATGAATCGCCAGGTATTCCCTTTGTCCATGGAATAATAGACTCCACCATCGGTACCCATATAAATCAAATTGTGATCTTTTTTTCCGATATAAACAGGATGGCAATCGCTGTGATAGTTTCCACCTTCAACTGCTGCTGAACCGAAAGTCTTCCCGCCATCCGTACTTTTAAAAAGGGAAAACCCGGGTTTATAGATGATTGTTGTGTCCTGCGTGTCGAGGGCAAGAAATGAAAAATAAAAAGGCCGGTCGTTTATGGCTTCCGATTGTGACATAAGGTTCCAGGTGATCCCTTTATCGCCTGACCTGTACAAGCCGGTTTTGTCGGCTTCAATAAGTGCATAAACAATTCCTGACCTGACCGGAGAAATAGAGACCGAGACCCTGCCGAGGATTCCTGGTGGAAGTCCGGCTGTGATTTTTGACCATGTATTACCGCCATCAGCCGACCGGAAAAGACCACTACCTTTCCCTCCGGAACTGAATGACCATGGAGTTCTCCGGAATTCCCACATGCCTGCATAAAGTATATTTGGATCTACCGGATCGATGGCTATATCGCAACATCCTGTATTCTCATCCAAGTAAAGTATTTTCTCCCATGTTTTTCCACCGTCGCTTGTTTTAAATAATCCTCTTTCAGGACTGGCGGTCCAGAGGTTTCCGAGAGCTGCTACGAAAACAATGTCAGGATGCTGCGGATGGATGGCGATCTTTGCAATGCGTTCGGTTTTCTCCAGCCCCATTTTCTGCCAGGTCTCGCCGGCATTTGTAGTTTTATAAATGCCGTCGCCAACAGAAGTAGAATTCCTCACCCAGACTTCACCCGTACCCACCCACACAGTATCCGGATGATTCTGGTCAATTGTTATCGTCCCGATTGATTGGTTGTATTTATCGAAAACCGGCTTAAAGGTAGTTCCATAGTTTATTGATTTCCACAATCCACCGCTGGCTGCTCCGACATAAAGGATAGAAGGGCTATTATCAACGGCATCCAAGGCAGAAATCCTGCCACTCATGGCTGCAGGACCTATCTGGCGTGCTTTGATGTCTCCAAAAGTATTTTCGTCCACTTTGACCTGTGCCAGATCCAATTGAGCATAAAGAATGAACAGGGATACTATAATAATCCGGATCATAGATTTTAAGATAAAAGATGTTACGAAGAATTATTTTTTTACAGGCTTGACAAAGAGGCTGTCACTGACAGGAACATTAATCTCAACTTTAGTTATTTCAACCTGGGATGCAGTCTGTTCCTTATATTTATTTGTTATGGTTTTAGCCATCAGCACTCCGTTAATCTCTCCATAATTGGAAAGATAGGTGTCACTCTCAACATCATTGCCCTGTACCTTGACTTTGGAAGATATCTTTATCGGTATATAGCTGTCAGCATCGATGAACCAGTTTTCGATATCGCCATCTGCCTTTGTCAGTTTTATTTTATATACCTGAGAGCCCTCAAGGTCTTCTTTATCAATCAGCTCTGCTTTATGGCCTTTCTCTTTCCAGTTATAAAGTGCTCCTTCCGGGTCGGCCTGGCTTTTAATTCCCTTTACTTCATCGGGGGTCATATCCTGGGGATCAGTGGATCCTGACCAGGGAACAATGCTCCATCCCTTGTTTCCATCGAAAGCCTGGATCATCTTATTTCCCTGGATTTCGACTTCAGTCCTTATTTTTCCCGGACGTTTTTGATAGATCGTAAAGGGATATTCAGTGCCCTGAGCTATGCTTTTTCCTGTAGTGATGGCCGACTGCCAATTTTTCATTTTCTCGAGACTGGTCGCTTTGTAATAAGCAGTAAGGATATCATCAAGTTTTGCTTCCTGTGCCAAACAGGAAAGGGAACCCCAAAAGGCAACTGCAATGAATAATAACATTTTTGTTTTCATAGTAAACATTTTTTCAAAAGTACATTATTTTTCAGAATCTTAAAGCAACTCGTAACGGTAAGAATCCTGACGGATAAAAATGAATAGCATGATGGTGAACGCCCAGAGGGAAGATCCCCCGTAACTAAAAAATGGAAGAGGAATGCCGATCACAGGAATCAGGCTGAGGGTCATTCCGATGTTTATTGTGAAATGAAAGAAAATAATAGAAGCAATGCCGTATCCATAAAACCGGCTGAATCGCGACCGTTGCCTTTCTGCCACTACAATTATACGAATGACCAGTGCGATGAAAAGCCCTATCACGAAAAGGCTTCCTGCGAAACCCCATTCTTCTCCCACGGTACAAAATATAAAATCAGTACTTTGCTTTGGAACAAAATTATACTTGGTCTGAGTGCCCTGCAGAAATCCTTTACCCCATAAACCTCCCGAGCCAATGGCTATGAGTGACTGATTCACATTATAGCCTGCTCCCTGCAAATCAATATTCTTTCCGATCAGCACATTCACTCGTACCCGCTGATGCGGTTCCAGAATATGGTTAACAGCAAAATCAACAGAAAAAACAAATCCTGCAGAAGCAAGGTAGATAAGGGAAATAAGTACGATATTCCTGATCTTTCTCTTGGAATAGAGGAAGAAGAAAATCGCAATCAGGAAAAGTACACCAAGAATAATGAATTTGTTGATCAGCAGGGAAAGAACGCCCAGCAATGGAACCAGAACAAGCCCAATGACCAGTTTTTCCGACAATCCTGCCCTGTAAAGAACAAGTATAAATGCAAGGAAAACAAGGGCTGATCCGGTATCGTGTTCCAGGAAAATGAGAAATGCAGGAAGAAGAATAAGACCTACTGCGACAAACAGATCATCTCTTTTTCTGATATCAACTTCTATTTTGCTTAGGAATTTTGCTAATGCAAGAGCCGTTGCCATCTTGGCAAACTCGCCGGGTTGTAATGCAATACCTGCAAACTGGAACCAGGATTTTGAGCCATAGATCTCTTTACCCACAAAGATGACGGCGATCAATAAAACAATGAAAATAATATAGATCAGGTAGGCGAACTGGGAGAAAAATTTCCCATCAATCAGAAGAATGACAAATCCGAGGAATAACGCTGCACTTAACCATAATAGCTGTTTTCCGTATTTCACATGGGTATCAATGATGCTGATATGGTTCTCATCAAAAACGGCTGCATAGATGTTGATCCATCCAATGGCTGCAAGAAGCAGGAAAATGATAACCAGCCACCAGTCAATATGGGCAAACACGCTTTGACGATCTCTCATTGGTCGATTACTTTTCCCTTATGTAAACTATTTCCGCTGATCATGCTTTGTTCTATATCTTTCCGCTTGACTTCCCTGTTGATATATTTTTCAATGATCAATGATGCAATAGGTGCTGCATAAGTAGCTCCGAAACCTGCATTTTCAACCACAACAGCAACTGCGATCCGGGGATTATCTTTTGGTGCAAATGCGATGAAAATGGAATGATTTTCACCATGAGGATTTTGTGCGGTTCCGGTTTTTCCGCAAATCTCTATACCATCGACATGTGACTCAGATCCTGTACCGCCTGCCTCCATCACATCATGCATCCCTTCAATCACAACGTCGAAATATTTCGGATCGACCATACAATAATGCTTTTCAGTGAATTCCCTGCTCAGGTTGTTTCTTTTTCCGATTGCTTTAATAACATGCGGAGTATAATAAAATCCTCGATTGGAAATGAGTGCCGTAAGATTTGCCATCTGCAATGGAGTGATCCCAATCTCCCCCTGGCCGATCCCCAGGGAGATTATCGCCATTGAGGTCCAGCGGTTTTTTCCATGAAACCGGTCGTAGTAGTTAGAAGATGGAATGTTCCCGTTCAGTTCACCCGGAAGGTCGATCCCGATTTTATGACCAAGATTGAAACTCATCACCAGAGTTCTCCAGTATTCATATCCATCACGGGTTGACGTGAAAGGCTTTTTGTCTATGATCGACCTGAACACACGGCAGAAATAGGTATTACAGGAGTGCTGTATACCCTGTCGAAGATCGAGTGGGGAAAAATGATTGTGACAGGCTACTTTTTTCCCGTTTCCTAAAGAAAAGCCTCCCGGACAACTGTAGCGTGTTTCCGGTGTCAGAACGCCTGCCTGCTGGCCTACCAGGGCATCTACCAGCTTAAATGTCGATCCGGGAGGATAGCTGGCCATCAAGGCCCGGTTGAAAAGAGGTACCATGACAGAATCCTCGAGAAGTTTGACATAATTCGTTTTCCTGATCCTTCCTACCAGAAGGTTCGGATCATATGAAGGGCTGGTAACCATACAAAGAATTTCGCCCGTAGAAGGGTCTATGGCTACAATACTTCCTTTCTTTCCTGTCATGAGTTGCTCGCCATAAGATTGAAGATCGGCATCGAGCGAGGTATAAAGGTCTGTGCCGGCATAAGCAACCGTATCATATTTTCCGTCCTGAAAGCTGCCTTTATCACGGTTCAGCACGTCAACGACCCGGATCTTCATTCCTTTTTTCCCGCGAAGGACTTCTTCATAAGAACTTTCGATGCCGCTTATCCCAATATAATCCCCTGATTTATAGTAGGGATTGCCTTCAATGATCTCCGGATTGACTTCTCCTATATATCCGAGGGTATGAGCGGCAATCGGGTAGGTATATTTGCGAAGTGTACGGGGTTGAACAAAAAATCCCGGAAACCGGAACATTTTTTCTTCTAGGTAACCGTAATTTTCCCTTGTGATCTGTGATTCAAAAATAGAGGGACGGTAGGGTGAATAGCTCCTTGCTTTTTCTATCCGTTCAACAAAATCTTTCTTTTCGATCTCAAGCAGACGGCACAATTCAGCAGTATCGACATTTTTTATCTGTTTTGGGATGACCATAAGGTCGTAGGCAGCTTCATTATAAACAAGCAACTTTCCGTAACGATCATAAATCAGTCCCCTTGCAGGGTATTGTGTCATGTAACGCAATACATTATTATTGGCTGAAAGAACATATTTATCAGCCACGATCTGAACGAGGAACAAACGGATTACAAACGCAAGTCCAACCAACAGAAAAAAGCCAATGACAATAAATGTCCTCTTCGAGTAAGCACTTTCCATTGATATTATCTTCTCCTAAGGATGATTTCCGGTGTCGTGATCGTATTGCTTTTATTCAGTGCGCGGTCATAAATAAAAGCTTCAAATTTGATCGTGTCATGAAGGGGTGGGGGATAGAGATCCATACTATCGGTGATATATCCCTTGATTGCTTTGTTGGGGTCGTTGGGCGTTAATACCGGAATTCTGAGACTGAAAGGGATTGTCAGGTCAACCTGTTGGAAGATACCATTCTGCTTTTCAAAATAATTAATAACATAGTTGTAATAATAAGGGCCATTCCGCTGGTATGGAGAAAATGTATCAGCGGGGCTCAGGCCGATATCACCGTTTCCATCCTGATAAGAGATCGTAAGAATGCCTGTTCTGACGACCTGGGCAGTATCTAAAAGTAATTCCATGCTCATAAACGAAATTTGCGGGATATCTGAAAAGCTTTGTTTCTTCATGCACCCGCTGAAAACCATGAGGATTGCTCCGGTGAACAGTATGAAGAGATGAAATTGCTTTTTCATGGTTGGGTATTGGTATCTTCCCAAATGTTATCTTTGTTCAACTTTAATTCCGGGTATAAAAGTACTATTTTTTCGGTAAGGATCAGGTTGGTAAATAGAAAAATGGAGTTTAAAGAAAGGATCTTCAGTCCCCTTGATGAGGGTACATTTAATGTTATTGCGCTCGATATTTTTCAGTACCAGTACCGCAAGAATGAGATTTATAGGCGATATGTTGAAGCCCTGAAAATTGCTCCGGAAACTATCGTCCACTATTCACAGGTTCCGTTTCTTCCGGTATCGTTCTTCAAGACCTATCCGGTAGTCTCAGGAAGTTCTATTCCCGAAAGGATTTTCTTAAGCAGTGGAACCACTGGCATAGTACGAAGCCGTCATTACATCACTGACCTATCGGTTTATGATGAATCTCTGGTGAAAGGATTTGAAGGTTTTTACGGACCTTTTGAAGAGTATACAATCTTTGCACTGACTCCCGGCCCGGAACAAAATCCGGATTCCTCTCTGATCTATATGATCAGCAAATGGATCCAGAAAAGCGGATCTGAGGATTCAGGTTTTTACCTTGATCGTCCGAAAAGACTGGCAAAGTTGCTTGAAAAACAGGAATTCTCTGGAAAAAAACCGCTGCTTATCGGGTTGAGCTATGCCCTGATCGATTTTGCAGAACAATTTCCAATGGCCATCCCAGGGACAATCATTATAGAAACCGGCGGAATGAAGGGGAAAAGAAAAGAGATGATCCGGGAGGAATTGCATAACTTACTTGAAGAACGTTTTCATTGCAGGAACATGCATTCAGAGTATGGTATGACAGAATTGCTCTCCCAGGCTTATGCTATAGAAAAAGGACATTTCAGAACGCCTTCCTGGATGAAAGTTCTGATCCGGGATACAAATGATCCCCTCAGCCTGCTTCCTGACGGGAATACCGGCGGCATCAATGTTATCGACCTTGCCAATTTCAATTCCTGCTCTTTTTTGTCCCTGCAGGATCTTGGGAAGATTAACAATGATGGCACGTTTGAAGTACTGGGAAGATTTGATTACAGCGATCTGCGGGGATGTAATCTTATGGTGGATTAATTAAGTGCCTCTCCTACTGGCTTCAGGACTTCTGGTGAATCATTGCGGGGGGAATTTACCAGGGTGGATACCGGGAAAGTAATAAGGGAAGAGGGGTCACATGGTTTTAGCATACTGAGTAACTCTTCTTGTGATGTGTTTTCTATCCACTTTTTTTCAGCTTCTCTGTCAAGGATCACCGGCATGCGGTCATGGATTTTTTCCATTAATGTATTCGGAACGGTTGTGAGAATAGAAAAAGAATAAATTTCCTCTGATCCCTGACTGATCCATTTGTCCCAGATCCCGGCCATCGCAAAAGCCGAACCATCCCTTCGGGTTATACGATACGGGGTCTTGCCCTCATCTTTCTTCCATTCATAAAAACCATCGCTGAGCACCAGGCATCTTTTGCTTTTAATGGAATTTTTAAAGGAAGGTTTTTCAAGAATAGTCTCCGATTTTGCATTGATGAGCTTATTCCCGATGGCGGGGTCTTTCGCCCAAAAGGGTATAAGCCCCCAGCGATAAAGACTCAATTCTCCGGGGTTTTCATTTGAAATGACTGCAAGTTTCTGCGTCGGGGCACAGTTATAACGGGCTTTGTATATGGCGCTTCTTACAGTTACGCCAAATCGTTCCCTGATCATTTCGTCTTCAAGAATAAAAGAATAACGGCCACACATATTAATTTACAATTAGACGATTTTAGATTTCCGATGTACGATTTCATTGTGCGGAGGGGCGACCCGGTGGGTCGCCCTACTCCCCTCCCTCTTGGGGGAGGGGTCGGGG
>CAZUYY010000064.1:0-9733 GCA_964624935.1 uncultured Prolixibacteraceae bacterium | reverse complement strand
GTGATGTATTTTTTAAATTGGTTAAACTATTTATGCCATAAACCTTCTTAACTTTGAGAGGCAGCAAAAGAAATCAGTTTTTTTTGTTGGATGGTTATGAGGCATTATTTGAAATCGTTTTTGTATTTGCCATTTCTTTTTTTTATCTTTTGTTTCTCCGGTAAATCCCTTGAAGGTCAGGTACATTATCGTTTTTTTTATGGAAAAGTTTTGACATCTGACAGCAGGGGGCCGATTACAAATGTCAATATTTCCTTTGAAGGGTCGAAGATGGGGACGGTCACGGATGAAAAAGGCGGGTTTTCATTTTATATTGATACGATTCCAATCTTTATGTTAGTCAGTCATATCGGATTTAAAACCAAGCGAATTCTTCTCGATGCAACCTCAAATTCCATGACCTTATACATGGATAGAGAAATTCACGAATTGCAGGAAGTTGTGATCCAGGCGAATAAAATTGAACCTTATTTCAAAGACGAACATTATACCATCAGGGATTATGAGATTGACAGTGGACTTGTGTATTTGCTGGTATACAGGAATCGTGTTTCCAGGGAAGAACTGATATGCAGAAACCTTGAAGGAGATACGGTAGCATGCACTGGTATTTTATCATTTACGCCCATTTCTCTTTATAAGGATTGCCTTGGGTACCTTCAGGTTTTAAGTGAGGATAGCGTTTTTCAGGTATACAGGAATGATAAGGTACTTCAATTGATACATGGAGTTGGTATCGCTAAATTTAATGAAATTATGGTCAATTGCGTGGCAGCTACAAGTCAGATCATGTTCTTTAAGAAGATGATCACCCTTGGACAGGGGGTGCAGTATTATGGAGTTGACCGGGTCAGCAGGAAAAGACATGAATTGACCCAGGTGGTCGATGAAAAAAAAGCAAAGATGCTAAGACGTAATCCGGAAGATGCCTGGTCGTTGATGAGATCACAACCCGATTATATTTCACAAAATAATCTGCAAAGAAATGAAACGGATATTTCAAAGGGAGAACTGGATAGTGGAAGAAAAGGATTTGATGAGTGGAATTTTACCAACAAAATTCTTTACAGGCCAATGAAAACCGCACTGTACAAAGTCGATAAATTTATCTGTATTTTTAATATTCCTGACAAGCAACTTGAATTTTTCGATACGACAGGAAATTATTCATATAAGTTGAAAATCAATATAGAAAAGATAAGAGACGGAAGATGGTCGGGTGATATTTTTCTGGATGAGACCCAATCGAAAATTTATACGACATTCCTGAAAAGCACAGGGACCGGACTTTACCGGATTGATCTGAACACCGGAGAACTTCATAAAACATTGTCCCTTATTCATCCTTTTCCACAGAAAATCAGAATTTATAAAGGCAAGATCTATTACCTGTATGGAGTTCCCGGCAGTACAGATAATAAAATACTGTACAGGCAAGACCTGTAATCACAAAATGAAAAGCCCCACCCCCTGTCAGAGGGCAGAAGTCAGAGAATAGAAGATGGAGGATAGAGAATAGATTTTATTTTACCAGAGTAAGCTCTTTGATGATGCGGGTGTCGCCGGCATATTTATCGATGATGAAAAGGACGTAGCGGATATCCACGTTGATGGTACGCTGTAAGGCGGGTTCGAATGAAATATCTCCGCTCATGGCTTCCCAGTTGCCATCGAATGCGAGGCCGATCAATTGTCCGTTTCCATTAATGACAGGGCTTCCGGAATTTCCACCCGTGATATCATTGTTGGTGAGAAAACATGTGTGCATTTCACCATTTTCACCGTATTGGCCGTAATCTTTTGCATTATAGAGTTCCTTGAGCTTTTCAGGCACAATAAATTCATCGTTATTCGGATCTTCTTTTTGCATCACACCATTTAATGTTGTGTAATACTCATAGTGAACGGCATCGGCAGGGAAATAATCCAAAACCTGGCCATAGGTCATACGCATGGTTGAATTGGCATCAGGATAAGAAACAAGTTTTGGGTTCATTTCGCGAAGTCCGGCAATAAAGTGACGATTTCCGGCTGAAACGGAAGTTCTTGCATCAGTATAGGCAGCCATATATTTCCCGCTGGCGTCCTGGAACGATTGAGCCATGATTGAAACAAGGTCCTTTTTGAAGACCTTCAAGGTTGGTTTATTAAGAAAAGCCATAGCATTTGCTTCGGTAGCAAAAGGAGAAGTCTTGAAAACTTCTTCTGCAAAGGCATTGAAATCATTCTTATAATTCTTTTCTATCAGGGCAAAAACGGAAGGCAATTGATCTTTCGGAACATTTTGCTGATAAAGCTTCAACAATTCTGCCATGGTCTTTTTAGAAACTGAAGGGTCAATATCTTTGAAATGCTCCTTAGTTGTTTTTTTCAATTCTTCCACTGATTCTTTGATTCCTGCCTTTTTCTCAAGTGCCGACTTCAAGCTACCAAATTGTCCCTCAAGTTGAACAGCATCTAAGTTCATCCCGGCAACATTTACATAGAAAAATGGAATAGCGACAGTCTTCATTTTGTCGTACCCGTTTTTAATATTGTCAAGAACAAGGCCATATTTTTTCTGATTCTCCGGAGACTTGCTATACCAACTTGTAAAATCGGCTTCAATAGCTTTCTTTTTATCCTCTACTTTGTTCCTGACGAGCATTTTTGATTGTCCTATAAAGTCTTTCCATGTGTTGGCTATCATGGCATAGTTTTCGGCATATTCAATTTTAACTTTCTTGTCCACGTCCATTTTTTCTTTCATGACTTCCAATTCTTTTCCGAAAATTTTAATGAGAGGAGGATAAAAAGTACTCAAACTGAATTCCAGGCCATAGGAGGTCATGTAACGGCTTGTACTTCCGGGATAACCCCAGATCATAGCAAAATCGTTCTTTTTAACGCCTTTCAGGCTGATGGGCAGGTGATATTTAGGTTTCAGGGGAATATTTTTTTCGTTGTAAGCAGCAGGATTGCCGGCTGAATCGGCGTAAATCCTAAATACAGTGAAATCACAAGTCTGCCGGGGCCACATCCAGTTGTCAGTGTCTCCGCCGAATTTTCCAATCGAAGAAGGAGGTGCACCTACCAGGCGGACATCTTTATAAGTCTGAAAAACAAATAGGTAATATTCATTGCCTCCATAAAAAGGCTTAACGCTGACTTCATATTTCCCGCTCTCAGAAGCACGTTTCTTCATTTTTGCAGTAAGATCCTTGATCTTTTCCGAACGGGCTGATTCTTTTAATGTATCAGAAAGAAAGGGAATTATGGAATCGGTGACATTTTCCATGCGGATCAGGAATGAAGCACAAAGATTCTCATTGGACAATTCTTCTTTGTTAGTCATGGCCCAGAATCCATTGGTAAGATAGTCGTGTTCGGGAGAGCTATGGTTCTGCACTGCACTGTATCCGCAATGGTGGTTGGTAAACAACAAGCCTTGGTCAGAAACCATTTCCGCCGTACAAAAGAAACCGCCTGATGCAGCTCCACCGCTTGATAATCCGACAATTGCATCTTTCAGACTGGAATGGTTGATATCGTATAATTCCTGGACGGTAAGGTGCAATCCCATCTTCTCCATATCCACATAATTCAGGCGCTCAAGCAGAATAGGCAGCCACATTCCCTCATCCGGCGGGTTTTCTGCAAACAGCCTGGTTCCCAAAGTAAGTACCAGAAGGATTGCTAATGAAGCAATTTTTAGTTTCGTTCTGAGTGATAAGATCTGAGCAAATACCTCTCTTGTGATTTTGTTTTTCATTGTTACAGTTTTTTTACGTATCATTATTCTGAAATCTTTTTGCAATATTACGGAGAAGTAAAAAGCTAACCAAGATCTTTTTCTTCATCTGTCAGGATTGCAGTTTTTCTGATGATAATTGAAAGATAGACCATTACAAGTCCTAAAAGGATTGCTACTACTCCAATTACTTTGAAGACGAAAACTGCGACTGCGCCTTTTTCAAGGATCATTACGACCCCTAATGCAATAGTAATCAAACCATTGAACAAGATGATATTTTTGTTGGTGAGATTCCGTTTGATGTTGACCAGGATGACGAGCTGGAATATGCCTGAAATTATTGCCCAAATCCCAAGGAGGAGGAAAAATAATTGCAGGGATTCTTTATCAAAGAACATGATCCCCAATCCTATTACGAGGCTGAATATGGATTGAAGGATGAGCATCCCGACACTTTTATCTTTTTTCAGGTTATTGATGGCAATGATGAGGAATAATAATCCTCCCAACGCGATTGCCAATCCTAAATAGAAGACGATGCCGAGAATAATTTCCCGTGAATAGAGAAGAAGGAGCAAACCAAACAGAATGGCTATGATTCCGTTGATTGCGAGAAACCAGCGGTTTTTGTTGGGTTTTGTTTCCATAGAATTTCATTGTTGGTTAATCATAAGAACCCCACCCCCGGCCCCTCCCCCAAGAGGGAGGGGAGATGACCCCACCCCCAAGACCAAGTGCGAAGTGCCAAGTGCGAAATGTAAAACAGCATCCCCAAGAGGGAGGGGAGAAATATGAGGTGCAAAGTCTCAAATCTAAGTCTTTAGTCTGAACTGTAAAGTGCGAAATATTCTCAAAAAAAGATAGAGTCATATTGTTGATTAAGATGAATGTCAGGAACCTCTAAAATGTATTCCAAGATATTCAAGTAATGTACCGGTTATGATGAAAGCGCCGAAGATAAAAAACAGAATTCCAACTATCCGGTTGATCCAGAATTTGACCCTTGGGTTCCCGAGCACTTTGATCTTATTGGAAAGAATACATTTCAGGATATCAGTAGAAAGAATCATTCCCAAGGCCCCGGCAAAGAACATGGCAACAGATTTCCGGTCGCCGCCATAGGTTGAGTTTATCGAGACGACCCAAAAAATCCAGAAAAACCAAAGTGTCGGATTTGCAATATTCAGGATAAAACCTTTGAAATAATAGGGCAGTACTCCTTGTCTTTTCATATGAATTTCACCAATGGCTTCGACCTGTTCGTTATAGGGTACTTTACGGAAGAAAGTAAAGATACCATATGAAATCATCAGCACCCCTCCCAAGATCCCAAAGACAAGGTGATATTTCGGAGCTGTAATGATCTCAGAAACACCATAGAAAGCTGCAACGACGAGGACGAGGTCGCTTGTAAAAATTCCAAATGCCAGCGATATTCCTCTTTTTATTCCATGTTTAATACTGGTTTGAAGGAGTGCAACGAGAGCCGGTCCCAATGTTATTGCGACGGTGATGCCGAGGATCAATCCTT
Organism: uncultured Prolixibacteraceae bacterium; assembly: GCA_964624935.1. Taxonomy (GTDB): domain Bacteria; phylum Bacteroidota; class Bacteroidia; order Bacteroidales; family FEN-979; genus FEN-979. The sequence continues at coordinate 4,469 of CAZUYY010000064.1, read as the reverse complement.
CGAAGAGGGGATGTATCAATCTGACGTACAACTTACGTTTTTTTAGTTAGGTTCCGTACCGACTGCGGGATAAATTTTGCGATGTGCATTTCCCATTCGATCTGTTGTTTTTCATTCAATACACGGGGGAATTTAAAGGCACCTCCTTCTTTCCCTTTTGTTTTCATATAGTCATAAAATATGTGCAAAGGTAAAATTTCCACATATACTTCACGAATAGCTTCGGTACGTTCTACACGGTAGTCGTCATTTAACACTGTAAGATATTCGTCCAACTTAGCGGCTGCTATGCGGGGATCCAGGGAATCGTCAGTGCCCAGGTACCATTTATGTGCAAACAAGCTTCCATGACGTATTCCGGTGACCGTAAACTCATTGATCTTAATATTGAACTCGTCCTGCAACATTTTGATTGCGCGGTTCATATTATCCTGGGAAAGATGCTCGCCGCAAAGGCTAAGGAAATGCTTGGTACGCCCGGTAAGAAGTATTTCGCAGGTTTCATTGCTGGTAAATTTTACGATATCGCCGAGAAGATAACGCCATGCACCTGCGCAAGATGAAAGAAGTAAGGCATATTCTTTATCTTTTTCAACTTCTGCAATGGTCAGTATTTCAGGTTTCGGGAGAAGATTGCCTTCGGAATTAAAATTGCAGCGGTTATATGGGATAAATTCATAAAACAAACCGTTGTCAAGGATCATAGTCAATGACTTTCTTGTACCTGCCTGCTGATAAGCTATGTAACCTTCGGATGCCAGGTAAGATTCATTGTACACAATGGGCTTTCCAAGCAACTTCTCAAAACTATTGATATAAGGTTCAAAGGAAACGCCGCTATGGACGTAAGCTGATAAGTTAGGCCAGATGTCATGAATGTTTTTTACGCCATAATATGCAATGATCTTTTCGAGAATGATCTGGATCCAGGCAGGGACGCCCACTATCACGCCAATATCCCAGCCTTTTGCCTGTCGCACAATCTCATTCACTTTCAAAGACCATTCTTCTTCACGGGAGATACGCGGACCAGGTTTATAAAAATGCTGAAACCAGAAAGGGATATTGCTTGCCGTTATCCCTGAAAGATCGCCTTTGTAGTAGGTGCCATTGTACTGAAGGTGAGTGCTACCGCCAATCATCAGGATTCCTTTCTCATAAAACTCATCCGGGAAATTATACTTTGTGGTCATCACCAACTGGCGGATGCTTGCTTTCTGAATGGCCCTTAACATTGCCGAAGTAACCGGAATGTGTTTGGATGACGATTCCGAGGTTCCCGAGGTCAACGCAAAATATTTGACCCTGCCAGGCCAGGTAACCCAGGGTTCTCCATTGAGGCTCCGGTACCACCATTCTTTAAACATTGAATTGTAATCATGTACCGGTACGGTTTCCTGGAAAGCTCTGAGGAAATTTTTTTGTGCGAGGATCTCTGCAAAATGGTAATGTTCACCGAATGCCGTATCCTGTGCACGGTTCAACAGTTTTTTCAATTCCTTTCGCTGGGCTATTACCGGGTTGAAATTCTTTTTGATATCGACAGGGATCTGGCGGATGGTATAGGCAGTTTTGATGATAGATCCAAGAAGGGGCATACTGGAGAGGATGGATTTATTGAGATGTAAAAGTATAAAAAAACTTGTATATACAACTAACAGCCCCACCCCCGACTCCTGACAGCCCCTCCCCCTGACCCCCTCCCCATTCGGGGAGGGGGAAGAAGAAATAATTTACGATTTACGATTGTATTTTCGATGTACGATATACGATATACGATTGATTTGATAAATTTGTGCTGTATGAATTAACCAACGAGACATGAAAATAGTAATAAAAGCGATTAAGATAGTAGCCGGGGTGGTGATCATTATTTTGGGAGGCATTGTGGGTTTTTTGTTGTTCATGACGGTGACGGATTATCGTCCGGCAGAGAAGGAACCGGTTTTTATCAAGGGAAAAGGGATAAAACTTCCTTCGGAAAAGAAAGAGTTTACATTTCTTACCTGGAACATCGGGTACAGCGGGTTGGGGAAGAATATGGATTTTTTTTATGAGGGGGGGACAAGGGTCAGGCCTGAGAGAGAAGAATTCACTGGATATTTTAACGGTATCTGTCAACTTGTTTCATCTGCTGATTCCGTTGATTTCATTTTTTTAGAGGAAACAGATGTTCATTCCAAACGGAGCTATTTTACGGACGAGTCTGCTGAGATCGGGAAGTTACTACCTGAAAAGTGTTCGTTGTTTGCAAAGAATTATGACAGCAAGTTTGTTCCTCTTCCATTCAATGATCCGATGGGACGGGTTGTTTCCGGTATTGCCTGTTTTCTCAGGTTCAGACCCGAAACGGCAGAAAGAATTGATTACAGGACACGGTTTTCATGGCCGAAACAACTGGCTTTGCTGAAAAGATGTTTTATCGTGATGAGGTACAAACTTGATTCAGGAAAAGAATTTGTCGTCATTACCCTTCACAACTCCACTTATGATACGGGAGGAACTTTACGAAAAAAGGAATTGAGCAAACTTCAATCTTTTGTTCTTACCGAGTATTCCAAGGGGAACTATGTTATCATTGGAGGAGACTGGAACAATAATCCGAGGGGATATAATCCGCAATTCGTTAATACCGGTGATCTCGCTAAAGTGATTGATCCCAAACTGGATTCTTCATTCCTGCCCGGGTGGAGATTTGCTTTTGATCCTTCGGTTCCTTCCAACCGAGATGTAGATATGCCTTATCAAAAAGGGAAGACAAAGACAACTATTATTGATTTTTATGTGGTGTCGCCGAATGTTGAGGTTGAATCGGTTCGAACTGTTGAGACAGGGTTCAGGTTTTCGGATCATCAGGCGGTTGTTGCGAAGGTTGTTTTGAAGTAAGGACCTGGATGCTGGATAAAATGGTAAGATGGCAAGATGGTAAGATGGCAAAATTAAATGGTGATATGATAAAATGGTAAAAGAAATGGAAGATCAAGAGGGAGAAGTTTTTTGATTAGTCGGTGCCTTTTATTTCTTTTTTTATGATGATTGTGGTTGGGTCGTTTTGAAGATATGGTGGGAGGGGGAGATTTGGGGGGGTAAAGATGGCTATGCGTCTGCCTTTGGATTTTAAATCGTGATACTGGTCAAGGGTGGGAATGAAATTGTACGCAGGCAAGCCTGTGTAGAACATTGCTTCGATGTAGAAATGGCATTTTACATTGAACAGGACTGAATTAGCGGGCAGATATAATGATTTGAATACTTCCCTGTTGTGCATCAGATCCTGCGAGTATGTGGTTCCTGAATTTGAAATCGTATGCCTTTGCCGGAAAATGCCAATATCCAATCTAAATAAGACAATAAAAATAACCACTACCGCGAAAATAATATTCCTGAGTGCCCTATTCGTTACATAATGATTTATCTGCTGTATAAGAAAATCAACCAATGCGGCAAGTGCAAGTAAAATTATCATTGACACCACAGTCGTAAAAGATGGCATCCTGGTTGCGGCGAATGAGAAAAACAGATAGACCGCTGCGACCATACATAGCAATGAAATGATCAGGGTTTTATCCTTACTATTTTTATAAAGAACATAGAATGACGGAATTATCAGAAATATCGCCTGTGTGCCATACATGGAACCAAATTGTTCAAAATGATACCAGAAGGTACCTGTGTGTCCGTCAAGAGGGGTAAGAAAGTGAAGGATATTCAAGTTGTAAGCCTTAATTGCTTCTACCGGGTACCAAACGAATGTATAGATTTGCCAAGGCAGAGCAATCAGCAATGTAATGAACAGGGCATTCAACAAATCTTTATACTGTGACGGTTTAAACATCTTTTGTCGCATTTTTATCACAACCCAACCAAGATAGACTAACAGTCCTACCAACCATTTACATAGTATTGCAAAGCCTGAAAATATCCCAATGAGGTAAATCCAGTATCGCTTTTTGGTACATTGGTATTCAATCAGCGACCATAAACTTAAAGACACATATACCATAAAGGAAAAATCATTGTGGTCAAGTCCCTGCCTTCCTTCTATCAATTCCACTAAATAATTCGTCGAGATGATCAGAATTCCCGTCAGATAACCAACCCTTTTATTGATGAGCAACTTACCCGACCGATATCCGGCGAGCACTAAAACTGAACCTAAAAGGATATCAGGGATACGCAATGAGAACTCGGATATTCCGAATAGTTTAAAACTTAATGCTATCTGCCATAAAAACAGCGGCTGTTTGTGGATCCATATATGGAACCTGTCCCATTTGTTATACGCCATATTGACGACAGGGTCATCGTAAAGGGTTGGGATTAAGGGATGTTTCATCAGGTTTTTACCCACCAGGGCATGAAACCGTTCATCCCACATATTTAAGAACGGGTCCAATAATGCTGCAAAACTGAATACCAGCAAAGCGGTAAGAATCAGGAATCCTATGGACAGGATCTCTTTTTCTTTG
>CAZUYY010000063.1:0-9792 GCA_964624935.1 uncultured Prolixibacteraceae bacterium | reverse complement strand
TGGGATTAAATCATTGCCGGTGGATCTATAAACAAGACGATCATTGCTTCCAGATTAGAACCTGGACGTCTAAAACAACTCCTCAGGTCAACATGGACTTCAAAGTTTTAAGTGGTGATAAGGTAAATTTATTAATTACTCATCATTTTGATCCTCTTAATGGCTGGACTATTATCCCGGGAAGTTCAACCGATGAATATTTGGCTAAACCAAAAGTTGAGAGCATGATTGCAGGAAAATTTCCGCAGGCGCAATTCAGGATTCTGGTTAATACTATTAATTCTGATCATACGGCTTACGGAGACGAAACACTTTATGAAGATAAAAAAAGTAATGGGGCCCCTTTATTTATCATCGATGTATCAGAAACATCTGATTTCTGTATAAGTTTTATTGGGGAGGTTTGTTGCGCTTTTAAAGCGGGTAAAATTGAAGATGCTGATGAACAGTGGTTTTCAGATTGCATTGATGCACGATCTGTATGGCAGAAACTAAGTCAGAACCTGGTCCTGAATGGAAATCAGGAAGACATCACAGCCATCCGGGAAATCCTGCCATGGTATGGCATGAATGCACTTACCCATTTTTTAACACCTTATGGCCTGGAACAATTCAGCGGGGCTGCCTGGGGAACACGTGATATAGCGCAAGGACCATTTGACTTACTCTTATGCACCGGGAAATATGAGGAAGCAAAAAAGGTGCTTTGTATCATTTTCTCAAATCAGAATCCGGATGGCGGATGGCCCCAATGGTGGATGTTCGACAGCTACTCAAATATACGGGCTGACAACTCTCATGGAGATATTTATTACTGGTGCATTATAGCGCTTAGTAATTATATCAGAGTCACCGGTGATCTGAAACTCCTCGAGGAGATTTTACCTTACTATCAGGAAAATGGAGGTGCCAGTGCTGAAAAAACCGCTCTCAGTGAACATGTTGACAGGCTTATTAACATGGTCGTTCATTCATTTATTCCTGGCACTTCATTGGTACCCTTTGACGGAGGCGATTGGAATGATTCCCTGCAACCGATCAGCAGGGAATTGGCTCAACGCATGATCTCAAGCTGGACAGTCGAAATGAATTACCAGGCTTTTTCACAATATCAATTGGTATATGAACAGACGGCTAATCCGGAAAAAGTAAAAGAGTTAAAAGAGATTTGTGAACGGATCAAGGCAGATTTTAATAAATACCTGGTCAGGGATGGGGTGGTTGCAGGATATGGTCTGGTTGAAAAAGATCACAGTATCAGTTTGTTATTTCATCCCAGTGATAACCAAACCAATATACGGTACAGTATATTACCTATGGATCGTGGTATTATCAGTGAGATCTTTACAAAAGAACAGGCTTATCATCACCAGGATCTTATTGAACAGTATCTGAAAGGTCCTGATGGTGCCCGTTTGATGGATCGTCCACTCAAATACAAGGGGGGCATTCAAACCCTTTTTCAGAGAGCGGAAAGCAGTACATTCTTCGGTCGCGAGATCGGACTAATGTATGTGCACGAACATATTCGATATGCTGAATCTTTAGCCCGTACGGGTAAGGCAGAGGCTTTTCTTAAAGCGCTTCGCCAGGCGATCCCTGTTGCCTACAGGGATATTGTGCTATGTGGGGATATCCGTCAGTCGAACTGTTATTATAGTAGTTCAGATGTCGCATTTAAAAATCGTTATGAAGCTGATGAACGATATGATGAAATAAATGAAGGAACATTAACCCTTAGAGGCGGATGGCGGGTTTATTCGAGCGGGCCGGGCATTTATGTCAGTCTGATCATTTCACATTTGCTTGGTTTGCGTTCTGAGTTCAGGAAGATAATTATTGATCCGGTCATCCCGCATTCTTTAGACGGTCTATCAGCTTCAATAGATTTTATGGGTCACCCTGTGACATTCAGATATGTAATAAAGGAAAATTGTTTTGGACCCAGGACTATTTCAATTAACAGCATCCCTGTTAAATTCATATATGAAGATAACAAATATCGTCAGGGTGGAGCAGTCATCCCGACCGATCAGTTTATGGCAATGCTGAATAAAAAGGAAAATATTATTGAGATAAAGCTGTAGCGCCCCACTCCCGGCCCCGGAAAATTGTGGCATGTGACAGTATGAGTGCAGAAATAAAAATACACGGAAAAGATTGTTTAATTAAAAGTTGTAACTTTGGATGAATTACATATATGAAATCAAGCCATATTTGTGAAGCTTGTTCTAATATGCACATGAAGGGTTCATCATAATGCATTTGATAAAAGTGGTTATCAGGTTTAAAATATAAAAAATGAAAAAGCTTTTACTTATCATTCTCCTGTTTACCGGTTCGGCAACTTTTGCGCAGCAGGATGCTCTTTTTACCCAATATATGTATGATAAACTGGATCTGAACCCTGCCTATGCCGGAAGCCAGGATGTTCTGGCTATGGATATGCTCACCAGGTTTCAATGGGTGGGCATAGACGGCGCTCCAAAAACCATTTCCTTTACGGCCCATACACCCCTGAGTAATACTCATATCGGACTGGGTCTTGATGTCCTGCGTGATGACTTGGGGCCGACAATGGACTACGGCGTTAAGGGTACATTTGCTTACCGTGTACTTTTTCCAACCAGTAAGCTATCCTTTGGGATTGCGGCCGGAATAAAATATTCTGATATTGACTGGAGTGAGCTTAATCCAAAGGATGCAGGCGATTATGAATTAAACAACCAGGTTAAAAACACAGTTGTTCCCGATGTGGATTTCGGCATCTATTACTATGGAAGCCGGTTCTATGTTGGAGCATCATCCAAGCATTTATTGCAAAACCAAATGATTGTTGCCAGCACCACCCCAACCGATGCACAGAACACTTATACCAAGCTTCTCCGCCAGTTTTACGGGTTGGCAGGAGGAGTTTTTCCAATGGGCGACAACGTAATGTTCATGCCATCAGTATTGTGTAAATATGTTCAGAATGCACCATTTCAGGCTGATCTGACCGCCAGTTTTATGATTTATGATGTCCTGACACTTGGAGTTTCCTACCGCACCGAACAAGCCGTGGGCCTGATGGCAAACGTCAACATTTTAAAGAACTTAACTTTCGGTTATTCCTATGATATCTGGTTCAATGCCCTGCAATCATATAATAAAGGCTCTCATGAGATCCATCTTGGATATTATCTCGATATCTTCAACAAGGACCGTATGCTTTCACCCAGGTATTTTTAATATTTAAACTGACCAGCCTATGAACAAGCTTACGTCATCTTTTATTCTCCTCCTTTTGATCGTCATTGCTTTTCCGTCCTTCGGCCAATTAAAAGAGGCTAAAAAACAAATGGACCTTTACAATTATTCGGAAGCAATTTCCATCCTTCAGAAGGTTATACATAAAAACAATCACAAAACAATTAATGAAGCGACTCAATTGGTAGCCGAATGTTATCGCAAGCAGAATGATATGGTGGATGCAAGAACATGGTATGGAAAGACACTGATGAACAACAAAACCGACCCGAAGAACTTTTATTATTATGGGCAGGCATTGCGTGGAACAGGGGAATACCAAAAAGCGAAAAACGTATTTCTGCAATATGATTCATTGACGTCGGAAAAAAATCAGGCTAAAGAGGGTAAAAGATATGCTGCCTTTTGTGACAGCGCAATGAAATGGAAATCGAATCCTCCTGCCTATGAGGTCAAAAATGCCCAGTCACTGAATTCCGTGCAATCTGATTTTGGTCCGGCGTTTTATAATCATGGGATCATTTTTACCAGCGACAGGATCATTTCTAAAACGAAGGGCAGGAAATATGGCTGGACTGGAAACAGCTTCCTTCACTTATTTTGTGCAGATCCTTCCAATCCGGATGACTATTACAACAACTTTAAAGTTCCCACTTTTGCTCCCGGGTTATTTAATGAGGGATATCATGACGGACCAGCTACATTCAATAAAGACTTTACAGAGATCTTCCTCAACCGCACTTACGAACATAAGGATAATGGCAAGGAAGACAATAAAAAAATAAAGACACATCTGCTGAAGATCTTTTATGCAAAGCAGGAAAACGGAAAATGGGGAAAACTCACCCCATTCTTTCTTAATAGTGATGAATATTCGGTAGGACATCCTGCACTTTCTCCTGATGGGAAAACCCTTTATTTTGTTTCTGACATGGAAGGTGGTTCAGGCGGTACCGACATTTATTTTTGCACGCGTGACGGTGGGAAATGGAGCCAACCCACGAACCTTGGGCCTGTCATCAACACTTCAGGGAATGAGATGTTCCCTTTTGTTGCCGATAACGGCGACCTCTATTTTGCATCTGATGGACATCCCGGATTTGGAGGATTGGATATTTTTGTTTCCAGAATGGTGAATAGGACATGGACTACTCCAAAGAACCTCGGGCTCCCTATAAACTCTTCTTATGATGACTTCGGTTATGCTGAATATAAAAATACAGGGAAAGGTTTATTCTGCTCAAATCGGCCCGGTGGCAAAGGCTTAGATGATATTTATTGTTTTAAACGCGTTCCTGTGGAAATACCTGCTGTGCTGGTTACACCACCACCTGCATTTGTTTCCGGATGTGTGAAAGATAAGATCACGCGGGATCCCATTCCGGGAGCAACAGTTTTTTTACTTGATAACGAATCCGGTAAAGTTCTGATTATTAGAGCAAATTCAAATGGGTGTTTCAAAACACCGGTAAAAAGGAATGTCCGTTACCTCGTAAAAGCCATGCAGAATGGCTTTATTGCCGACTGTTTACCATTTACCTTTGATACCGCTCAAACAAAGTCAGATCTTTCCATTCCGAGAGATCTCCTTCTTGATAAACTTACAGTGAACCGGAAATTCAAGCTGGAGAACATTTACTATGATTTTGATAAATGGAATATCCGGAAAGATGCAGAGCCATCCCTTAATCAGCTTGTTACAATCCTGAAAGAAAATCCTATTACTGTCGAACTGGGATCTCATACCGACTGCCGTGGGACCAATGAATACAATAACCGGCTTTCTCAACGCAGAGCAGAATCTGCAGTTCAATATATTGTTTCAGCGGGAATTGATCCTTCAAGAATTACAGCGCATGGATATGGAAAAACCCAATTGATAAATAAGTGCAGGGATGGTGTTCCCTGCACTGAGGCCGAACATCAGGAAAACCGGCGTACTGAATTCAAAGTGATTTCATCCAGTGAATATAAAACGACAGACACCTTCAACCCTGAAAAGTTCAGGGAAGGAGAAATCATTGACACCAAGTCCCTTCCCGATGGATTTTTCTCTAACTGCTCACAAGAATTGAAATGATTTATTTTTGTGAATTATAAAATCAGAAGAAGAGCAGTCCTGATTCATTTGGAAATTAAACAGGCTTTCCCCATTTCTTGACAGCCGCACCGATTGCAGGTCCTGCTTTGGCGAGATCTTCAGGTCGCATTACAGGCAGGAAATCAATTTCAGCATTCAACCATAAGAAGAATGGCTCTGCAATTGCGGGTATTTGAGATGCATCATCCAAATTAAGGATGACATATGCACCTCTGTGTCCACATATAGTTGTAAAATAAACTGCCTCTGCCTTTATCTCGGCAAGCAGCTCGTTCATCTTATGACCAAATTGAGGATCAGCGAGTGCTTGGTTGCCTACTTCCTGACCCATCCGAACTTTCATGATATATTTCATATGATTTTTATTTTTTATCGGTTAAACATTGAATAATTCTATAATGAGTAATTAATAATTCTGCAAAGCTAACGTAGAAATAGTCTAAATAAAAATTTTAAGAAAAAAATAATTTAAAATTGGTCTAAATTAACGTATCTTTGTATCCTTATTAACAGACCGGATCTCATAAAAAAAAACCGGTAAGCAAAATTATTCACGAACAAATATGGAGGATACAATCATGCAATCGAACATAAGAAAACTAATGATGACCCTTATTGCTGTTATGATGATAGCCGGGGCCTGGGCACAGGCTAGTGCGCCTTCGATGCCTGAAGCAATAGTAAATCTGAATAAGTTCAATGGAACGTGGGAGTCAAAAATGACTTCTATGATGGGTGATAAGACCTACCAATTTGATTATAATGTAAAATGCATGCCAATTGCTGGTGGAAACGGGGCTTATTGGGAAGAGAACGGACTTCACCCTGCAATAGGAGAGATGCATACTGCTGACCTATTCGGTTATGATCGTTCTGATGGAAAACTGCATTGCTATTCCGTAGATAATTCTGGAATTACCCGTGATCAGGTATGTGAATGGAAATCACCGGATCACTTGATCATGGAATATAACGGTCTCGAAAATGGTAAACGGATCATACAAAAAACAGAATTTACCTTTAATGGTGATGATAATTTGGATGTGATTGCAAGTATGATACAGGATGGTAAAACCCAATGGAGCGGGTCCGGGACGTTTCATAGAATTAACGAAGAGAAATAGTCTATTGTTGGTGGATGCGATTAGAAGAGGCTTGGTACATACTTTCAGACCAGCCTCTTTTCGCTGTCAGATAATCTGATGAATTACTTTACCTCCCCCATCTGGAAGAACAAGTCATTCAAGAGGCCCTACCTCAGAATTTTCCCAAACGAATGCTAAGCCGGGCTGTAAATTGGTTAATCAGACTTGAAGATGTGTTTTTAAGGTCAAAATCAGGAGAATAACGATAACTTATTCCCAAACCGATCCTTAAGTGTTTGAGCATATTGAATTCAAGTCTTACCCCCGGTTCTATGACAAAGAACTGATCACTTGAAATGCTATTGTGATGAAACTCTTTAAATGAGTTGTTAACGAAAATAGAATCATTATGATGGTATGAACTGGTGTAGTCCATAGATCCAAATCCGATCATTAGAGGGAAAACAACATGGACACGTGATTTAGGGAGCAGGGTGTATTCCAGTAAAAGCCCACCATAACCACCGTTCAGGTAAGCCCCGTCCATTTTTGAGGTTGCGGAGTCATAATAAATATTATTATAATGCAATCCTTGAGGATCCCCGATGAAACTGCCTGTAACTCCGATAGTCCAATTATGGTTCAGGATCATCCCCATGCTCATGCCGGGGAGAAAAACACTTTTACTTCCGAACATTGAATATCCGCCATTCAGTTCAATAAAAAAACCCATGGGAATTTTACAGGTTCCTTTTCTGTTTCCAAAGATGGTTTGGATCTCGTTGGTGCCTGAAGAAGTCGTAGTGGTAGTTTGCGTATCCTGGGCAAAGACAGCCATTGCGCTTACCCAGCAGATCAATAGAATTGTTATTTTTCTCATCTTGCAGTTTTTTTAAGGTTAAAACCTGCCAACCTTAAGGCAGGGTGTATACCTTTTATCATACGCATTTATTATTTTTATAAGCATGGAAAACGTATTGATCTTTATGAAAGCAAAACAGATCTTCGTGGGAAATAGTATATATGTACGAAAATAAATTCCCTGACATGTTTTAAAAGAAATTTTCCTTTATAGATACAATAAACAAAGGAACAAACTGTTAGTAAGGGGGAAATAGTTATTACCTGAAATCTTTTAGTATTTTTAATCAATGAAGAAATGATCATTAATGTAATACCAGGAAAATATGCAAACAAAATATTTTTATAAAAGTGTTCTTATTTTTATCATAGTTATGTCAATCACTTCACTTACACATTCCAAAGGCATGGCATCTAATATTAAAGAAGAAATGATAACTTATAAGGCTGGTAATGTCACTTTGGCGGGATTTGTGGCATATGATGAAAGCATAAAAGGAAAACGACCAGTGGTGTTGGTGGTTCATGAATGGTGGGGGCTGAATGACTATACAAAGATGAGGGCGCGGAAACTGGCTGAATTGGGATACTTTGCTATGGCGGTGGACATGTTTGGTAACGGGAAAATAGCAGCGGATCCAAATGAGGCACGGGCGCTTACCGGGCCATTCTACAAGGATCCCCTGCTTGCAAAAACACGGATAGATGCTGCAATATTGAAGGTTAGCAATTTCGCTCAGGCTGATCCAAATAATGTTGCTGCCATCGGATACTGTTTCGGAGGATCTGTGGTGCTGAATTCAGCAAAGTTGGGGGCCAAACTAAAAGCAGTCGTAAGTTTCCATGGGGGTCTTGCAGGTGTGCAGGCTGATAAACAATTACTAAAAGCCAGAATCCTGGTATGCCATGGTGGAAGTGATAAATTTGTATCGCAAACCGATGTGGATGCTTTTAAACACCAGCTTGATTCCATCGGGGCAACTTATACTTTTAAGGTTTATGCAAATGCAACTCATGCATTTACCAATCCTGATGCTACCCAGATCGGCAAAAAATTTAACATGCCAATCGAATACAACCCCCAGGCAGATAAGGATTCATGGAATGATATGAGGGCTTTCCTTGATTCGGTTTTCAAAAAGATGTAGGCTAAAAGGGGTATGAAGAAGGTAAATTAATTCGGCTTAACAGTCAAAATAACTATTTTTTGATTATATTTGAAAGCCGATTATTATTCTTCATCCCAATGAAAACATATACCAGGTTTTTACAATCATTGGTATTAGTGCTTTTATCAATCCTTGTATTTTTTAATAATGCTGAAGCACAGCCAGGCAATCTTACAGGGGTTGTTAAAAACTGTATAACCAATCAACGCATTCCCGGTGCCAGCGTATATTGCGTGATTGGCTCTGTCATAACAAACATGAACGGTCAATACACGCTTAATGGTGTTCCTGCCGGTAATCAAACCGTAACTGCAGTGGCTGTTGGCTATACAACTGCAAATGTACCATGCACCATTTATAGCAACCAAACAACTATCTGTAATTTTTGTATGTATCCATTATCGGGTATCCTGACGGGAGTCATTACGAATTGCGTCACCGGTGCTCCGATCGTCGGAGCTCTTGTGTCATGGGGCACGTACTCAACTTATTCCACGTCAGGAGGTCATTATACTCTTTGTATTTACACTGCACGAGTGAATACAATACAAGTTTCCAAAATTGGTTACAGTAGTCTTTATCAAACTGGGGTTAATGTGACAGTTCCCGGTATTACTACCTTTAATATTCAGTTGAATCCAAGCCTTCTTGCTCCTTCCGCTGTTACAGCCGTATTGAACACAAGTCAAACAGCGATAAATATCAACTGGAATACACCAGGGAATATTGTTGAAATGATGTACGATAACATGGTCGCCTCGCAATGTTTGCAATACCATGATTCAGGAAGCTTCAGCGCTGTTAAATTTACACCTTGCAGATACCCGGCAGTGATTAATAGTTGCAACCTCGACCTATGTGGAACATTATCCAATTTTGTTCCATTTCATTTATATGTTTATCAGGACAATGGACCGGGAGGAATGCCAGGGACAATCCTTGCCGGACCATTTACCATTTCACCCTCTGCCGTAGGATGGATGAGCTTTACTTTTCCCTCGCCTGTCAACATTGCTGCTGGCAGCTTTTATATAGCAATGGAACAGGGGGGCGATTCCCCTGATTGTGCAGGATTAGAGGTAGATACAGTCAACAACCAGCTCATGAGCTTTCAGAAAATAGGTTCAGGGCCATGGATAATCGGAGGCGGCAATTTCATGATCCATGCAATTGTAGATGAACCGTGCGGACTTGTTCCCCCCGGAAGTATTACCTACACGGTGTCGCGTCTGAAACAGGGGCAGGAGAACAATCCTGCATTATGGACCCAGGTTGGTTCTGTTACCGGATCAAATACTATAACCGATTACTCCTGGAGCAGCCTTCC
>CAZUYY010000062.1:3060-9840 GCA_964624935.1 uncultured Prolixibacteraceae bacterium | reverse complement strand
ATAAATTAATCAATCCTTATAATGATGTACTTCTTGACAGAAGACCTGAATTTTATGAGCAATTGGTTTAATTTTGCCCGGTGCGTTGATCCCAAAAAATTGCAGGAATGAAATCTATGACACGACCACAGAAAAAGATTGAAAAGACTGTAAAGAAGGACCATTCAAAACCATTAGCAGGAAAGCCATTTATTCAAAAATATGCAGTTCTGTTGCTGATCCTGTTGCCGTTGGTCGTCTATTTTAAGACACTTTCATTTAATTTCACCAAGCTGGATGATCATATATTTATCCAGGAAAACCAGGAATATAACAGTCACCCGGCTAACATTATCGCCTGTTTTAACCGGGGCCTTTTTGCGAGAAGTGACGATGTTTTCTACCGGCCGGTATTACTTGCAGACTTTATTCTTGAATCTCAACTCTTTGGGGCTAATCCAAAAGGTTTTCATTTCACAAATCTCCTCCTTCATATCTGTTGTGTGCTGTTGTTATTTATATTCCTCAGGAAAATTGAACTTCCTGATACAGATGCATTGATCCTGGCCCTCCTATTCTCGGTTCATCCTGTCCTAAGCCAAGCCGTTGCCTGGATTCCTGGTCGAAATGACATGTTACTGGTACTGTTTTTTTTCGCAGGGGCAATTCTTGTGATAGATTACATCCGGAAGCCCGGGCGGGTTCTTTTTGCGGGGCAATTCCTTTTTTTGCTTCTGGCTCTGTTTACAAAGGAAACCGGCGTGATTATCCCCGTCATCCTGATGAGTTTCGTGCTGTTAAAATACAAAACAAGCTGGAAAAGATGGCTACCGTTGCTAATTAGCTGGGCCGGAGCCATCATTGCCTGGTTCTTCATGCGTAAAGCTTCCGGGATCGGGAAAGAAGCCTCTGCCCCACTGGAACTGATACATAATGCAATTCCACGAATTCCCGCCCTCCTTCAATACCTTGGGAAAATATTTTTCCCCGTGAACCAGTCTGTCTATCCTTCTCTGACAGGAACCACTTATTTATGGGGGATCTTATCTCTGATATTATTGATTGCATTGATCCTCCTTTCAAAAAGCTATAAAAAGCCACTGACAATTATCGGATTGGGATGGTACATTCTTTTCCTGATCCCGGTTTTAATGGTTCCGGTTGAAAAGAATGACCAGATTTTCGAGCACCGGCTTTATCTTCCCATAATCGGGATAATATTGATCCTGAGCCAGACCCTCCTTTTCGGAGTAACCGTTAAAGTTGAAAAGAAGTTCATCATGGCATTCAGTGTCATTGCTATTTTTGCCATCATGAGTTATTTTCATTGTAATTATTTCAGAGACGAGTTAACGTTTTGGAATAAGGCAGCGGAAGATAACCCCAACAGCGGGATGGCAAAGATGATCCTGGGCACCTATATGACGGATCCTGCCGAACAGGAACGGTTTTACAGGGAAGCATACAGACTCAATCCTCATATTCAGGCGTTGAACCTGATGTTGGGAAAAATTGCTATGACCAATAACAGAAATGAAGAAGCTAAAGGATATTTTCTGAAAGAATTGAAAATCACGAAGATGCCTGGAACATACACCTGCCTGGCCCGCCTTTATGTTCTTGACAATAAGCTTGATAGTGCAGCCTGGTGTTTACAACGATCTGTTGATATAGCGATTCAAAATAAAAGAGAAAAAGAAGCTTATGTTCCAGAACTGCTTGATGAATCATGCCATAATCTGGTGTTGGTTTATCTAAATCTGAAACAGAGAGACAAGGCATTACAGGTTATCCAACAAATGAAACTGAACGGGTTGACAGTTTCCCAGGATCTTATTGATTTAACAACTGCCCCGCCAACCGGAAGAAATTAATGGCTGTGGAAATTCAAGAGTTGTTTTTGGTACTATAATGCCTTGAAAAGGAATAATTCATTGCTTTAAAATCTTCCCTTCCTCCACGTTTCCATTATTGATCAATCTAACAAAATAAACTCCATTTGGCAGGTCGCTTATGTCCAGCTTGGTTCTGGGCTGAGTGACTTGTTTTGTCATTACTACCTGACCTGTCAGGTCCAGGATTGATAATTGACCCTGATCCAGTTTCAGAGTTGATTCGATTGTTACAATGGTAGATGACGGATTAGGATAAATAATCAAGGTATTTGATTTAGTTGATAAATCATTCAAACCCAGAGAGTATCCCCCTCCGTTAGAAGTTTTTAATATAGTTCCAAGTGCGCCAACCAGATAGGCAGTATTTTGATCTGTAAAGAAAATAGAATGTAAATCATTTACTGTTCCGTTCGATAGCGTATCCCAGACAGTGCCACCATCATAGGACTTCATTACAGTTCCCGCTTCACCTATTGCAAAACCGGTATCGGCATTGGTAAAGAAGATTGAATAGAAATAATAATCTGATGCTGCTGACTCAGCAGTCCACGTTGCACCTCCATCAACTGTCATCCAAATGGCGCCATCGCCATGAATTATCCCACCTGCAATATACCCAGTGTCGGCATTTTTGAAATAATCAGAAAGAAAAGCGTATGTTGAGGCGAATGTTCCACTGGAAAGAACAGTCCAGTCTTTACCGGCATTAGCTGTTTTTATAATGGTTCCATAAAAACCAACTGTATAACCAATATCGGCACCGGTAAAGTAAATTGATGTCAGATCATTGGTGGTGCCACTCGATAATGTAGTCCAGAGGGTCCCTCCGTTGATCGTCTTTATAATGGTTCCGCTATCTCCTACGGCATAGCCCGTTTGTTTATCGGTAAAACAAACTGACACTAAATTATTGTCGGTTCCGCTTGGCAATTTAGTCCAACTGGCTCCTCCATTACTGGTTTTTAAAATGATCCCGCCTGCACCAACTATATAACCTGTATCTACAGAGGTAAAATATACTGAGGCTAAATAATTGCTTGTTCCACTCACTAAGGCAGTCCATTTAGTCCCTGCGTTACTGGTTTTTAAAATAGTTCCACTGTCACCTGACACATAACCTGTATTTGCGTTTGGAAAATAAACTGATGATAGAAAATTCGTTGTTCCGCTCGATAGTGTAGTCCATTGCGAATAGGTTAATGTCGAAACAAGTAGAGTGAAAATCAGCAAGATAGTTTTTCTCATAACATTTATCATTTTAAGTGGGGTTTGAGAATGCAATTGCCGGCAAAATTACTTAAATGCATTGACAAATGGGAAAGAAAAAGTAACAGAGTGGCACGGGATCATTGCACTGGCCGATCTGATCATCGGCCTCTGGCGACATGATATAACAGTGTTTGCTCCACATAATAACGGCGCCTGGTATGCCTTTGGATTTATTATCGGTAGTGGTGGCTGGGGCTTTCTTGGAGGGCACAGGGCTTCCAGGAGTCATAAAACGAAATAGATACTAATCGTCACTCGTCAATTGCTCCTGTTAAATGTGTCAGCAATGATCTGCTCCTTTGATTCTATTTAATTCAGGAAGAATTGTAATGCAATCTGTTTAATTGAAAAAGTGCGAACCTGGACAATATAGTTCTTTTGGAATAATGCAAATTCGGGCATCGGAGGGTGCTTCAGGATCAGCATAAAAAGGATACTTAAGACAGACAATTTCTTTTTCATAATCGTTATAAAAGCGCCGCAAAATTAGTAAAATTAATCATCAGTCTATCACCAATTTTTTTCGGCTTTTTCCTGATTTGGTCTGTACTTCTATGAAATACATTCCCTTCTGAAGACCCGAGACATCAAGGGTGGTTTTGGCAGGATTACCATAAAACACTTTTTGACTGGTCTGGTTATAAATAGATACTTCTTCGACTGCCATGCTATTTTTGACGTAAATAGACACTATTTCCTTTGCAGGGTTAGGATAGATTGAAAAGTCATCTTCATTTTTTAAATCATCAATACCGGTCAGTACATGGTATTTCGCCACGTAACGAAAGCCGGAAGGATCGGTAAACCAACCTGCAGCATAAATATTTTCTTTTCCATCGGCACATATGGAATATATTCCACTATTTGCATTTAAAGCGTTACTGCCGCCGCCCAATTCACTCCAGTTCATTCCATCCCAGCAGGCAACGTACTCATTACCAGAAGAATTCGTGAAATATCCAGCAGCATAAACATTTCCGAAGCCGTCTATGCAAATTGATTTAATATAGTTATTTGCTTTTAAGGAATTGCTTCCGCCCAACTCTTTCCAGGTTAATCCATCCCATTTGGCTACATATTCGTTGCCAGATCCATTAGTAAATTCTCCTGCTGCATAAACGTTTCCATGTTCATCAGTGCACAAAGAGCTGATATAATTGTTTGCCTTTAATGCATTGCTGCCACTTCCTAACCAGTTCCATTTTGCGCCATCAAATTTCATAACATTGTAGCTTGTAGTATCAAAGCCTGATCCTGCAGCATAAATGTTTCCGGAATCATCTGCAGATATTGAAAATATTGATGCGTTAAGGGTATAATCCGGTATGGAAATTGGTATTTTAATCCAGGTCGATATTACCGCATCCCATTTAATGATACAACTTATATTTGAGGAATCAAAAAGATCACCCCCGGCATATAAGTTTCCCGATCTGTCTGTGCATAAGGAATAAATTAAAGGGTCATTCATTCCGATGTATTTTAGGCTCGGCAAAGTATCCCAGCTAAATGAAGAATATTCAGCTACATGGCCATGAATACCCAAAACTGAACTTGCCGCATAAATATTGACATCGTCCGCACATATGTCATTAATTGAATAATTCTCATTAAGTCCATTAGTACTGTCATTCAATTCATTCCATCTTACTCCGTCCCATCCGGCAACATAAAAATAGCCGGAATCGTCCACAAAATCTCCAGAGGCATAAACATTACCTGCTGAATCAGTGCATATTGAATAGATCCCTCCATTTGCATTAAGAGCATTGCTGCCGCTGCCCAGTTCAGTCCAGCCAGATGACTGTGCGAAAGCATCTATGCTGCATACTATTAAAAAAGAAAGAAGAGCCTGTATTTTCATCTTTTCAGTTTTTAGCCATTATTCAAAAGGCTTTTCACTGATGTTCCATCTGTTTGGTATCGTTAATGTTTTAAAAACTCGACAAAAAGCAGCTTTATTGCACATCTGGAAAAAAGAAGGTGTAAATGTAATAACAAAACCAAGATACCAATCAAAATTGAATCTTACAACATGCTCACGGATCCCAAATCCCACAGTTGAAATTCATTTTCATACGAGGTAAAATGTCACGTTTGGATTATTAATTTACGCCGTTCGTGCGATCGTGAAGGGCAACGCAGAATGACGTGAATGAACAATAATCAATCCAAATCCTTTTATTTTACTTCAGAATTTAATAAATTTGAATGTTTTTAAGAGTCCTTATTAAGAATCGACTAAAAATTTTGATATGAGAGCACAAACAAAACAAGGTTCCATTGTAGTTCTACTGGTATCAGGTTTCATTTTTCTTTCGTTGCAAATTCCTCCTAAGTGCGGGAAATGGCGATGGGATGTGAAAACATTGACAGATCAGCAGGGGATGGGATTATTATCCAAAAAGCCCATCAGATCTTCAGTTGATGAGCTGGTTGTAACAAAGCCGCCAAAAGTTCTTTATGAATATAATCGTTCAGATGGCGAGGAACCAAGAATGTCAAGCGAGAATCAGGTAGTGGAGATCTTTGCCTATGTCACAAAAGTAAAACATGAGTCAGATGACAGCGACCTTCATTTTATTTTAAAATCTCCTGATTCGGAAAATACGATGATCGGGGAGATCCCTGATCCGGCTTGTCCGACTTTTGATAACTTCCCTTTATTAAGAAAGCATTTCACAAAAACAAGACAGGAAGGGTACAATGTATGGGATAAATGGAAAAACACCCAGAGGCCTGTTAAAGTTAAGATAACCGGGGTTACTTTTTGGGATGGCATTCATCCGAATAATAATCCTAAAGGAGCAAGCCAGTACTGCAGAGAGATACATCCAATTTTAAGTATTGAACTTCAATGATTCCCTTGTTGGATGTCACTATAAAAAGAATAAGTCTGTACCGAAAAGCTTGTTTCAGGATGGTCTCTTTTTATTTATAAAACTTAGTATTTTTGCCGGAAAGAAAAATGCCTGGTTCCGGCACAATGAAATGATCAGAATACCAGACTAATGAAAGAGCCATCGAAAAAGAAACTACCCAATAAGGTATTACCAAACAAGTACCAACGAAGGCAAAATCTGAGACCGATAAAACAGGTTAACAAAAACAGATATTCTGAACTGGTGGGATTGGCAATCATTATCCTGTTAGGAATTATAATTTATTCCAACTCTTTTCACTGTTCATTCCATTTTGATGATCTTGAAAACATAGTCGATAATTCGAAAATCCACAATTTAGCGGATGTTAATGCCTGGTGGAACTTCTATCCTACCCGTCCGATCGGAATATTTTCCTTTGCCCTGAATTATCATTTTAACCAACTTGATGTCTTTTACTATCATCTTGTTAACCTTATCATCCATCTAATCAATGCATGTCTTGTATGGTGGCTCACCCTGCTGATCTTGTCTTCGCCGGTGATGAAAGATCAACCAATTGCAAAGAATAAAAAAATTTTAGCTTTCCTGATGGCATTATTGTTCGTTTCTCACCCTCTTGCAACTCAGTCTGTCACCTATATTATACAGCGGATGGCTTCTATGGCTGCGATGTTTTACCTGCTTTCCCTGGCTCTTTATGTGAAGGCACGGCTTGCAAATAAAAGAGATAAACAAACTTATCTGCTTTTTGC
>CAZUYY010000062.1:0-3050 GCA_964624935.1 uncultured Prolixibacteraceae bacterium | reverse complement strand
CGGTGTACTCGCTGTACTGACAAAAGAAAATGCTTATACGCTTCCTTTCGCCATCATACTTTTTGAACTATTCTTTTTACGGACGAAGAAGCTTTCAATAAATTTCAGGGATTATCGTGTTAGCCTGTCAATTGCAGTACTACTGGGAATAATAATTCTTGTACTGATAAAATTTTCATCTTTCATTTTTAAAACCATTCCTCCGGGGCTTGGACATGCCTATACTGTAACTCCGCTTAATTATCTATTCACACAATTTAGTGTTATTGTAAAATATATCCAGTTGCTATTCCTGCCGGTAAATCAGAAACTGGACTATGATTTCCCGATTTCGAATACATTTTTTGAGATCAGAACTCTTCTATGTCTTATGGTTCTGTTATCGTTGATCATCCTGGCTGTATCTTCTTTTAAAAGGAACAGAATAATTTCTTTTGGCATTTTCTGGTTTTTCCTTACATTATCAGTCGAATCGAGTTTCATTCCAATAAATGACCTGATCTTTGAACACCGCACCTATCTTCCTTCATTTGGATTCTTTCTGATCCTTTGTACAGGTATATATGTTTTATTCTGGAAAAAGTCTAAATACCTTGCCATTGTAATTTTCGTGATCATAACAGGATCAAATTCTATTTTGACCTTTGAAAGAAATAAAGTCTGGAAAGATGATCTTACGCTATGGAATGATAATGTCGCAAAAACCCCGAATTTGGCAATAGCGTTGGTTAACCGTGGCTATGCATACAGTCAAATTGATCAGTGGGACAATGCAATTGATGATTATTCGAAGGCGTTAGAGAATTACCCAACCTATGCGAGAGCCTATGTTAACCGTGGTGTTGCCTTCGGTAAACTCGGGCATTACGATAAGGCAATAGCCGATTGTTCCATGGCAATTGCCTTAGACCCGAAATATACAGAAGCATATTATGACCTTGGCATTGCAGAGGTCGACAATGGTCAGTGGGAAAAGGCAATAGCCGATTGCTCTAAGGCGATCGAGCTTCAACCTGACTATGCGAAAGCCTGGTACAACAGGGGCGTTGCATATGGAAAGCTTGAGCAGTTAGACAAGGCAATAGCAGATTACTCCAAAGCAGCCGGCATTGATCAGAATTATTCCCCTCCCTATTTTAACCTTGGCCTCATCCATATAAAACTCGGACAGTGGGACAAGGCAATAGATGATTTCTCAAGGGTAATAGAGATTAGCCCAAATTCTACTGATGCGTACTGCAACCGCGGCGTTGCTTATGGCAGCCTTGGGCAGTATGAAAAGGCAATTGCAAATTTCTCTGCGGCGCTTGAAATTGATCCAAAAAATAGCAAGGCATATGCTGACAGGGAATATGCTTACAGGAAATTGCAAGGGAGACGATGACGAAGGAGATTATAGAAGGGGGGCGACCTAACAGGTCGCCCGTACATGGTTGTTATTTTTTCCCGCTATTTAATTTCTTCCAGGCATTCTCGCGGTCAGAATATGCCTTTTGGTTATTGGGGTCAAAATCGAGGGACTTTGAGTAATCAGCGATTGCATTCTGCCATTGGCCAAGGCTGTAGTAGGCAAAGCCTCTGTTGTAGTAGATGGTGGCATTTTGGGAATCAAGTTCGAGTGCTTTTGAGTAACTGGCTATTGATTTGTCCCACTGACCGAGTTTCCAAAAAGCAACGCCAAGGTTGGACCAGGCTGTTGCCTTTTTGGGATCAATCTCAGTAGCCCTTAAGAAATCAGCTACTGCTTTGTCCAACTGTCCAAGGTTTCCATATGCAATGCCACGATCAGACCAGGCCATTACAAAATTGGGGTTAATTTCAATCGCCCTGGAGTAATCAACAATTGCTTTGTCCCACTTACCAAGGTTTCCGTAAGCATTGCCACGGTCGATGAATGAATCTAAATAATTTGAGTTAATCCCGATCGCCAGAGAGTAATAATCTATTGCCTTGTCCCATTGCCCAAGGTTTCCATATGCAAAACCACAATTATGATATGGCCTGGCTTTGACCGGAGGTTTTGATACAACATCACTCCATAGCGTAAGATCATCCTTCCATACCTTATTCCTTTTAAAGGTCAGCAGGGAATTTGAGCCGATGATCAGTATAAAAACAGAAATCGCAAGGTATTTATGTTTATTCCAGAGCAGAAAATATATGCCGGAAGCAAGGATCAGAAAAAATCCAAATGAAGGAAGGTAAGTGCGATGTTCGAATATTACATCATCTAAAGGAATGAAGCTTGATTCAACCGATAATGTGAGGAAAAACCAGAAGATGCCAAAAGAAATGATCCTGTGCTTTTTAAAAAAGAAAATTGCCAGTACAATCAATGATAAAAGAACAAAAAAGCATAGCAGCGTTCTAATCTGGAAAAAATTATCTGAGACCAGGAAATCATAGTCTAAATTCTGGTTTACAGGGAGGAATAAAAGCTGTATATATTTGACAATGACGCCGAACTGGGTTAAAAGATAATTACCTGAGGTTACAGTGTAGGTTCGGCCAAAAACAGGAGACATCGGTTTAAAAATGCTGAATGAGAACTTTAATGGTATGATCAAAATAACTCCCAGAAATGCTATAAATAGCAGGATCGTGCGATAGTCCCTGAAATTTATTGAAAATTTCTTTACCTCTAAAAAGAATATCTCGAAAAGCAAAATGGCGAAAGGCAGCGTGAATGCATTTTGCTTTGTCAGCATAGCCAAAACAGCAGAGATCAGGGAAAAAGTATATAAAACTGCTTTAACAATATTTCCTTTGTTTGATATCCGGGCTTTTACATAAAGCACCATTGAAAGGAGATAGAACATCGTCACCAGGGAGGCAACGCGTTGCCAGATATAGGTGACAGATTCAGTTGCAAGAGGGTGAGAAACGAAAAGCAAGGCTGTAAAGAAGGCTAATACTTTTTTATTTCCTGCAATTGGCTGATCTTTCATTGCCGGTGAAGAAAAGATCAATAAGGTAAGCCACCAGACGAGGCACGCATTTAAAAGATGAATGACCAGATTTACAATGTGGTAGTAAAAAACATCAAGCTG
>CAZUYY010000061.1:0-9874 GCA_964624935.1 uncultured Prolixibacteraceae bacterium | reverse complement strand
TAAAAATCCCATTTATGGTTTTATAATATAAAGTGAAAGAAGTAAAGCAATTAAACAAATAGAATTGCTAACAGTCTCGAACCAATCTGGGGACTTCACTGCCCTGGCTTTAGATTTCGAGGGAGATTTATTGTTCGAGCTTTTCCAGGGTTTCGAATAGTTCACGGCTGGCGTAGATGTCGTGGAGGCGGGTGAGGCGGCTGATCAGTTTTTACTTCTAAGTCCTAAAACGACCCCTTCAGTCTGATGAATACCGCAGTTTGCAACAATGAAACCACGGACGGGTTGTACGATTGGAAGGACTGTGCTATTAATGAAAGGTCAAGGTTGTTCATCAGTGAAAAAGTAAAAGTCGGGAGGATGAAGACCATACGGTTGGAGGGATTGTAAATACCTGCCAGGGAAACATTGATAAGCGGAGTGAACGGATAGGAAATATTTCCGAATATTGAAAACCCGTTCAGAAAAGGATTCTTTGCGTTCAACAATTCAGGATTGACCTGGCTTAAGAGAAGATTTGTGATATTGGTTGTATTTGAATTGTAAAAACACTCAAACTGAATAAATATCGAGTTCCTGAAAGTATAATCATATTCCACGGAAGAAAGAAATACCCCGGTAGTATCACTGAAACGTTTAACGGGCCTGAACCAACTCATCTCTCCTTTAAATCCTCCTTTTGCTATCTGGCCGGCCCATCCCATTCCCAACACCAGATCACTCTGGTTATAGATCCCTGCCAGTCCCTGGAAATCATACCTCCAGTGATTGAACCGGTAAAGACCGGCTGCCGTGATCTTTTTATCCTTGTTCTCTTTAACAGCAATTTCTGCCTTTGATGACGGGCTCGTAAAATACTGCAATCTCACTGCATCACTGCCGGGCTTTTCCTCATAGTCAAAATCAAAGTAGGAATAAGTATTAAAAATATCATTGGGGTTCCACACATAGGTCTGGCTCCAGTTTATCCGTTGTCGTCCGAGAGTGACCTGGAAATTATTCTTTGTATAATCAAGCCAAAGTCTGTCGACGGTTGTATTAAGGATATAGGATTTTCCATCGAAGATGTTCCATGACATATTTACGATTCCGTTGTCAATAGCGACTAAATCTTTGTATTGTGGGTTTATACTTGTCAGATCACCCCAGTAAAAACGGTTTCTCTCCTCAAGACAGAAAGTAAAACTGTTTGAAATGTTCCATTTGAAGTTAAGCCGGTTATGGATCAGGTTGTTGGTAATCCAATCCTGGTCAATGTTATGGATGTAAACTGTCTGCATGTCTTTCACATATCCATTAAATGACACGCGTGGGGTCTTCTTTTCAACTATTGAGTCCTGGGAAAAGGCATTGAGAGTGAGGGATAATATTATTATCAACAAAAATGAAGGAATACTTATTTTACCGCAATGTGCTCTTCTGATAATATTATCTGGAAATTCAAGGCAGATAACCAGAAAGATGTTCTCGCAGATCATCAAGAAACTTGTATTTTTCATTTTTCATTTTTCATTTCATCCCCTACGATCTTTCCATCCTCAAGTGTGATTACCCTTCTGGCTTTTGCAACTACCCTGGCATCATGTGTTGAAAATATAAATGTGATGTTTTCTTCTTTGTTCAGCTTTTCCATGATCTCCAGAAGATTTTCTGCTGACTTTGAGTCCAGGTTGGCTGTAGGTTCATCAGCAAGGATAAATTTTGGTTTCGAGGCCAGTGCCCTTGCAACGGCAACCCTTTGCTGCTGGCCTCCTGATAATTTATTGGGGCGTGTATTGATTTTATCGCTCAAACCGACAGAATTCATTAATTCAAGTGTTCTCTTATCCCGTTGCTCTTTACTTATCCCTTGCAGTTGCATGATGAACTCTACATTTTCTTTAGCCGTAAGCACGGGAATAAGGTTGAATGATTGGAAAACAAAGCCAATGTTCCGCAGTCTGAAATCAATCAGTTGTCTTGACTTCAAACCTGTGATATCCGTGTTATCAATAATAATATCACCACCGGTCGGCGCATCAAGGCCTCCCAGCAGGTTCAGCATGGTCGTTTTTCCCGAACCTGAAGGTCCTACGATACTTGTAAATTCACCCTCTTTGAAAGAAAGATCAATGCCATTCAAGGCATAAACCGGGATCGTCTTTTCATCGTACACTTTGCTCAGGTTCTTGATTTCAATGATGTTCATGGTGTTGGGTATTAGGCCTTGGGTATTGGGTATTAGTTATTGGTTGTTGATAATTTCATTCCTGTATTTCTGCATTCTAAATTCCTGCATTTGAATGTCTGCATTCTGCATTCTTAATTCCTGCATTTTGTTATTCAACTCTTATCGCTTCCACAGGTTTCAACTTTAGTGCTTTTCTTGCCGGCATGATTGCCGATAGAATTCCGGTACAGATAATCATCAATGAAAGGTTGAAGTATAAATCTTTTTTAATAAACGGGAATATTTTTGAATCAAATCCATAAGCTCCAAGTCCTTTCGAGACAGAGGAAAGATCGATGCCGTGCTGATGAAGAAATCCCACGAGTGCGGCGCTCAGGATCATGCCGATAACACCTCCTATCATGGTGAGGAAGACTGTTTCGAGCATGATCATTCTGAATACTCTTGATTTGCTCATGCCTACGGCCATAAGCATCCCGAGTTCACGGGTCCGTTCAAACACAATCATCAGCATCGTATTCACAATACCAAATGCCAGAGCAAATAAAATAATACCCATCAGGATGTAGACTTCCAGGGCAATGGCTGAAGTTATAAAGCCCATCTCGGGACGTATCTCCATCCAGTTTTCAACATCGAGATCTTTAAATCTGGTTTTTAACGCAATCTCTGTTTCCGGGATCAGATCGATATTATTCAGCAGGATTGCAATTTCCTGTATCCCGTTATCGCCGCCGGTAATTAAATCAAGGTCTCTTTTCTTAACGAAAACGTTAGTTTCATCAAAAGCGGGGTTGGAAGTCTGAAAAATACCATTTACAGTAAAAGCAGCTTCCGTTAAGTTTCCATCATTATTCTGATACCGGATCACCATTTTCGATTTCAATCTGATTTTCAGCTTATCGGCCAGTTTTCTTCCAATAACAATCTGGTTCTTCCGGATCCCGGTGAAATACCCTCCTCCGCTGTCGGGAATAGAAGTGCAGAGCCCACTGACTTTCTTTTCTGCGGCAGGATCAATACCGACAATCTGAATGCCGGCTGCGTCATTCGGGGAGGCAGCCATCCCGGTAATCCGCGTACGGGAGCATACTGCCTTTACTCCGGGGAATTTCGATATAATCGATGAGATACTATCGGGATGGGCAATCGTAAATTCCGATTCGTAGTTTTTCAGATATGCCGGATTGTGCACCTGGATGTGCGAAATTTCATTTGTGATCCCGGCCCGTACCTTTTGATCAATCATACCCGTTATAATGGATGTTGTAAGAATTCCACCCGTGAGACCCAGGATGATTGCAACGATCACAATCAGGCTTCTTGTCTTGTTTCTCCAAACATTTTTAAAGGCAATTTTAAAGATCATGACACATCATTTATGAAGGGCATCAACCACCCTGAGTTTAACTATCTTTCGAACAGGATAAATGCAGGTTACAAGAACTATGAACAGTATAAAACATACATTCCACAGAATAAAGAACGGTTTTAAGGCAAGTGGCATAATTGGCTCAATGCCAAAATTTGTAAAAGCTGTTGCCATAGAACCCCAAATACGAATAGGATTGAGGTGGTAATAAACTATGATAGGCATTGCTGCCAGGACCCCTGACAGAGTGCCAATGAGGCCTAACAGGATCATCTCTAAAACAGTGATGACAGCCAAATGTGATTTTTGCATGCCGACAGAAACAATCACTCCGAACTCTTTGATACGTTCATTCGTCATCATAATCACTGTTCCAAAAATCCCGAAGCCTACAATCATATATAGAATACCTATTATCAACATTCCTGAAGTTGTTTTAGCTTTCAGTTGCTGCATTATCTCAACCATGATTTCATCCCATCTCATGATCTCAAAAGTTTGACCCGTAGTTCTTCTTTTCAGATCAGTAATTGTGCTATTAATCTCATCCGGGTTTTTCAGGATGATGGACAAAGATGTAATCCTGTTTTCTGCACCGAAAAAGTCCTGGGCAGTGGGGAGGTTCATATAAACAAGTTGGTTATTGAGCTGGGGTGAAGGGTAATGAAGGATGCCGTTGACCGGGTACTTGCCTGCTGCGCTAACCCCATGGAACCCTTGCCCGATTAAGACCAGTGTATCACCTACAGTGAGACCGAGAAAAGAGGCAAGCCCTTCGGCAACCACGATGCCTTTTCCGGAAGCATCAAGATAGCGCCCTTTGGTTATTTTCGCAGAAAGATTTGTCAAAGCATTTTCCTTTACAGGGTCAGTCCCTGTTAGCATAGCGCCTTTTGTTTGTTTTCCAAAAGAGGCAAGTGCAAAATATTCGAGGCGGGGAACGGTTTTGTCAACATTCGTGGTGGAGATAATTACCTTCATCAGCGAATCACTTATTTCCATAGAGTTGTTGATGTCCTTGTCGTCCCAGTATCCATTTTTATGAATTTGTATATGGCCCGTGTACGACCTTATTGTTATGTCGATCAGGCGATCGAACATACCAGTCTGCATTGACCTTACAAGTAAGGCGAGAAATATCGCAAGAAAAACAGATGCAGCAGTAAGCAAGGTTCTGCGTTTATTTCTCCAGATGTTCCGCCATGCTAATCGGATATCATTCATACTGAATTATCTTATTTTTTTCATTTCCTGTTGTGAGAAGAAATTCTCGTCAATCTTAATATTGAATTTCATCTCATCAATATGTAAAACCGTTTTTTGTCCTTTTTTATTCTGGGGAATAATTTCGATACGTGTCGGAATGTTCCTGTCTCCCATTTGTTTGATATCATAAGAATTTGAAACATTCACCAGTTTGTTATCCTCATCGTAATACTCCGCCATCCATTGGTCGTATCCGCTCACAGTCACCCACATGATCACTTTTCCCCATACAACAGGAGCATCAGGCAACGGGATCAATTCAATTTTGTAACAATCCATATCGCGTACCTTTTCTTTCCCCAAAAGCTTATGTGTGTAATCTACTACGATAGACGATTGTTTAACAAGATCATCATTGGTAAAATCTGAGCCCATCCATGATTGCAGCATCATCGAAGGGGGGATTTTAATTGTTTTATCGATGGAAGGGACCCAGTTCCACATTTCAGTCTTTATCTTTAAGAACACCTGTCCCTTGTCTTTTGCCGGTGCTGTGATCAGCACAATTGAATAATCCTTTCCTTTCGACCAACTGTTCATGGTAATGGTTCTCGTCCAGTCCGGCCTGATAACAGTCATGGTGAGAGTGCCCTGGCTTGACAGTCCACGATTTTTTTCATCCGCTTTCCTGATAATTTCATCTGCAGTCAGTTCCTGTGCAAATAGCCCATGCATATTTGCCAGTGACATTATCACCAGTACCAGGTATTTTGGGAATATAAAGCACCTCACCCCCTGACCCCCTCTCCTGAAGGAGAGGGGGTGAAAGGAATGGATTAATTTTCCTTTATTATCTTTTTGTTTTAGCATCATAAAAAATGATATCATGATTTCATTTGTATAAGTCAAGAATTCTTTTTTTGATCTGATCGAGTGGATAATTCTCAGGATCGCCAATGTATTCAATAAGAACACCGCTGAATAAAGTACTCACAAAAGCAACCTCGACCAAGGGTTTTTTATATCCTTGTTTTTTAAAGTAATGTTCTATCATTGCAAGTGGTTCTTTTGAAGCATCCTGGATCTCCTCTTTAAGGATTTCCTGCACTGCAGGCTGACTGAATATTGCCAGGTACATCTTCCACAGGATGATATTGGATTTCAGATGCCTGAAAAACCGTTCGAGGTATTTTACCAGGTCTTTCTTTTCAGATAACCCTTTTTGATCAGGGTCAAACAAATGCATCATTTCAGCCATGATTTCCCTGAAAATACATCGTAACAATTCGTCCTTACTAACGAAATAGTTATACATTAATCCTTTTGAGATTCCAGCAAATTCAGCCAGTTCACTGATTGAAACCGCATGATAACCCCTCTTTGCAAAACACTCGACTGCCGCATCAATAATCTGTGTACGTTTGCTTTCACGGATCTCTTCAAATTGTTTACTTGTTCTTGGACACATACTTTATGAATGAACGGTCGGTCAAAGGTAAAACAAATTTGAATACAACGGATAAAAAAATTGCAAAATGAGAACAGAGGGCAGAAGGCAGAGGGCGGAGAAGGGAGGATGGAGGATGGAAAATGGAGGATGGAAGATGGAGAATGGAAGATGGAGAATGGAGGATGGAAGATGGAGGATGAAGGATTGATAAAGTGTGATAATGATGACGAAAAAAATCATAATTTTATCCGGGTTATTTGAAATATGATTTTACCTGAATCATGAAAATCATTCTGATATTTCTTTTATTAATCTTTTCATTAATTTCCCGGGGTCAGTCAAATTGGAATGATAGTTCTTTTGTGCACCGGGATGGGAAACAGATTGTAAATGGACAAGGGGATCCCATTGTATTGGAAGGAGTAAATCTGGGAGGTTGGTTGCTTTGGGAAGGCTGGATATGGGGAGGTGGATTATCGCAGGAAAAAACGATTTACAATAAAATCCAGTCGAGACTCGATACCACTCAGGCTCAAAATTTCCGTGATTCTGTTTACAGGAACTTCATCACAAGGGCTGACTTAGAGAAAGTGGCAAAACAGTGCTTCAATGCAGTAAGGGTTCCTTTTAATCATATCCTGCTCGAGGATGATTCGAATCCTTATGTTTATAAACCGGCAGGATGGGTAATCCTTGACAGCCTTCTTGCATGGTGCGAAGATTATAATGTCTATGCTATTTTAGATTTGCATGCAGCGCCAGGCGGCCAATCAGAAATGTTCGATGCAGATCCTGATTCTGTGAACCTTTGGGAAAGTCCCACAGATCAAAAACGGACCGTACTTTTATGGAAAGCCATTGCAGAGCGGTATAAAAACAGGGGTATTGTTGCAGGGTACGATTTATTGAATGAGCCTATACCTCCATCCGATTCTGCATTACTGAACATTTATAATGAAATAATAGACAGTATTCGTGCTGTTGATACCCATCACATGTTATTTATAGAAGGAACAGAATATGCTTCCGATTTCAGCCTGTTCAGTTTGTTGCCCGATCCAGATATGGCATTTGAATTTCATTTTTATACCTGGCTAATTAATAATATACCTGCTGCTCTTGAAGGCGCTACCCTGTTATCTGAAGCCATGAATGTTCCTGTTTGGTGCGGTGAGTGGGGTGAGAACACATACACACAGTTGGATTCGACCATGCTGGTATTACGTAACCAGGCCTATGGGATTAGCGGAAATGCTTTCTGGACCTGGAAAAAAGTACCGAACTCCTATCCTTATCTCAATGGCATGAGCACTTCCTATGATTGGGAGAAAAGCATAATCTGGATCGGGGACTCCACTTCAAGCGAGCCGACAGCAGCAGAAATGCAGCAAGGCATTGCTGATTTTATTACCAACATCAAAATCAGGAACTGTACTTTAAATGATACACTGGATAGCATTTTGAATTTTTGTTATCATCCGGCAATAATACTATCAAAAAATAATGAAGCTATGAGGGTAATAGTATTCCCAAATCCAAACTCCGGTAAATTTTACATGGAGATAAGTTCAGGGAATCCGGAAAAATTAAAAATAAAAATTACTAACCTGCCGGGAATCAGTGTCTATGAAGCAGATAATGTAATTATAAATCAGAAGTGTCGCAAAACGATTGATTTAACCACTTTGAAAAACGGAGTATATTTCATTTCTATTGAAAGCGAAAAAGAAATTGTCATAAAGAAAATTTTAATTGAGAAATAGAATAGTTGCAGCAGTATCATCTACCTCTCCCATTCACGGCCTTACCAGAGTTCAGATAAGAGATAATGCTTTCATTTTTATTCCCGCTGGTGCCATCATAGGTCAGCGTAACTACAGGAATTCCAGTAATCCTTTTAATTTCCAGGGCCATGGCTTCTGTAACCAGGGCAGGACAACAAAATGCAGGATTAGTTTGCACGAAAAGTGAGATATCCGGATAATTCTCAAGGATATAAAAGATCTTCAATATGTTCTCATAGGATTCGCCTGAATGGAATGGCGTTATGTTAAATTTTTTCAGGTTCTTTTCCAGTTTTAACGGATTGACAACAGGCTTGTCTCCCAGGAATTTTTTGAATTGTTTATAATACTTGTCCTCGAAAAATTTGATGCTTGAGATCATTATCCTGTAAAGTCCCGCTGTAAAATAATCTCCCCTTGCCAAGGTCCGTCTTATCTGATTCTCAATTGTTATTTTTACGAGGTCAGTATAGGGCGTTGTGATTACCTCACCCCCATTTCTTTCGATATCATCGATCAGGTTCTGGTTCATGACATCGTTGTCACGCACATAAAGGTCGCCGAAAATTGCAACAAGGAGCTTCTTTCCGTGTTTTTGCTCAATTTTATCAAAAAGAGCGATTACTTCATTCACAGCAGCATCCATCGGACGATCACCCAGAAAAGCCGTTTCAAGAATGCGGATGCTTTTTTCAATGGTTTCATTCGTTTGTCCTGTTTTGACTTCATATGGCCTTATTCTGCAGCCGAGTTTCCTGATAAGCCCACCCAGCAGGTAAGCAAAATATGCATAATAACTGGTACTCACGGCTATTTCAAGATGAGTCAGATCACCGTTATAAACCGAAGCTTTTTCATAACCATGGCCAAAGGATTCAAGGAAATTTTTTACATGAAAAGGATAAAGCCGCAGGTTACAGGTTATATAGCATTTGGTCATCCAAAGCATCGTGTTTTCAGGCCGTAAATTATGGAGATCAATATAATCGATGAATTCCTGAGCTACAATATTCACGGGAAGGCATTGTCCTGTATTGTATGCCATGCTCTTTTTGATGATCATCTCGCTGGATTGCAGTAACCGCGCATCTATGCCGCCTCTTTTAAGATTGGCGACCAATAATGGTGCCACAAGATTATCCCAATTTGGGAATAACAGGGTCTTTCCATCAATCCTGGTTTCAAGATGAGGTAATAATTGATGAGGTACTGCTATGGGCAATACCTTGTTCGAGCCAGAATGATTGCGGAATGACCGGATGGCTGCTTCAATCCTGGTTTCGTAACCAACATTCGAATCATGCTCATCTATTTGAAGGACAAGATACGGTTTCTGGTATTCATTTAAAAGTTTCTTAAAATAGTCAATGATAAAAGAATCAGGAGCACATTTAAAGGCTGTGATCAGCACCGGATATAGATTTTTTGTAATGGCTGTTGTTTTTGCTGTTTCGAGGATCTTAGCAGCATAGTACCAGGGAATTTTCCGGAGTAAAAGTTCTGTCTCTGCGGATTGCAATTCATCAGGATTGACCATATCCTGAAAAAAGGTCTTAATTCCCATGCGGGTAAATATTCCCGGAATGCCTTTATTCATAGACTTTGCGAGTACCACATAAGGCCTTCCGAGTAAAACCACTGAAATGTCGGCCTCGGGCTGGAATTCTGTTTTAAAAAATGAAAACAGTTTCTTCTTCAGGTTTTGCGAATAATTCATAGCCTCCTCTAAGGCTGTTCTGATTCTTTCAGGAGTTAAATTTGATCCTAAAAATGGCCGGAGGCATTCGATAAGCTGTTTTATGATATACCGGTTCCCTTTCGAAAAATCAAGCAGGGGTGAAACTATTTTCCCTGCAATTTGTTTATCTTTTAAAGTATAAACCAGAGAGGCA
>CAZUYY010000060.1:0-9893 GCA_964624935.1 uncultured Prolixibacteraceae bacterium | reverse complement strand
CTGCGGCTTTTTCAAATCCAAGCTTAGTCATGTGTTCAGGATAATATGAATAATTATAGATGGATGCAAGGGTAGATAATTCATCAAATCCCTTGATCAGCATTCCTTCATTATCCATATCAGAAAATCCGAGGGGGCCATGAATACCGGTCATTCCCTTTCCCTTTCCCCATTCAATTACACTTTCGATTAATTTCGCTGAAACCTGAGGGTCATCAATAAAATCGATCCATCCGAACCGCACTAACTTCTCATTCCATCGTTCGTTGGCTTTATGATTGATGATTCCTGCAATCCTGCCTGCAAGTTCTTTCCCACGATAAGCCAGGAAATATTCTGCTTCACAGAAGTCGAAGGCTGGATTTTTTGTCCGGGACAAGGTCTTCTTCTCATCCATGTACATGGGTGGACACCAGAATTTATTGCCTTTGTATAAAGAATAAGGATAGGTTATAAACTTCCGAAGGTCTTTTGTTGTCTTGACCTTTTTAATTGAGATGACCATATATTCTGCTGAAATTAATCAATGAATGATCCCAAGTTTTTTCCCAAGCTTACTGATTTTTCCCAGAGCAATATCGACCTGGTCTTTTGTGTGGGTAGCCATGAGAGAAAAGCGGATCAGTGTGGAGTCTTTATTCACAGCAGGTGAAATGACAGGATTAACAAAGACTCCTTCATCAAGTAACATTCGTGTCAGTTTGAGGGTTTTCAGGTTGTCTCTGATATAAAGAGGGATGATCGGGGTCTCACTCTTCCCGATATCAAAACCCATTCTTTTAAAGTTATCGAGGGTATAGTGTGTGAGTTCCCAGAGTTTTGCAATCCTTTCGGGTTCAGATTTGATGATCTCGAGTGCGGCAAGCACAGCTGCTGCTGAAGCCGGTGTAATGCTGGCGCTGAATATAAGGGACCGGGAATGATGTTTCATGTAATTAATAGTATCGAAATCACTGGCAATAAAACCGCCTAACGATGCCAGCGATTTGCTAAAGGTCCCCATGATGAGGTCAACTTTATTAGTTAATCCGAAATGGGAAGCGGTACCTGATCCCTGTTTACCGATCACTCCGATTGCATGGGCATCATCTATCATCACTGTGGCCTCATATTCATCAGCCAGTTTCACGATCCCCGGGAGGTTGGCAATATCTCCTTCCATACTGTAAATCCCATCGACCACTATAAGTTTTATCCTGCCTGGTTCACATTTCTTCAGAAGACGTTCCAATGAACTCATGTCATTGTGACGGAATTTCAAAACTTTTGCGAACGATAAACGTGTTGCTTCGATGATGGAGGCATGATCAAGTTCATCGATGAGGATATAATCATTTCTTCCGGTAACAGTAGGAATTACACCCAGATTGACCTGAAATCCTGTACTGAACACCAAGGCAGCATCTTTTTTAACAAAGTCCGCCAGTTGCCGTTCCAGTTCGATATGAATATCGAGGGTTCCATTAAGAAAGCGTGACCCGGCACAGCCGCTGCCATATTTTTCAACTGCTTTAATGCATGCTTCCCTGATCTTAGGATGATTTGTAAGCCCCATATAACTGTTGGAGCCGAACATCAGCACTTTTTTTCCATTCATGGCCACAGACGTATCCTGATCGGATTCAATAACCCTGAAGAACGGATAGAGGCCCATTTTTGCAATTTTCTGTGGTTCTGTATAATGCGATGTCTTTCGTTGTAATATCCTCATAGGTGATGTTCTTTAGGCGTGGTTGCTAAAATTCAAAGGTAATAAAAAAATGATATTATAATTTCATGTGACGTTCTGAAAAATCTTTTCCGGCTTTTAAGGCCTGGAGGTTTTTAATGATCACATCTTCTGTTTTGTTCCGGAAAATAAAACGGATCGCTTCTTCCAACTTTTCGTACCGCATTTCGAGAAAAGGAGAAGCTGCACCCAGGACTACGATGTTTGCGGCTTTTGATGATCCTATTTCCTTTGCAATCTCATCTGCATCCAGGGCGATATAATGTGGTAACTTCCTGATTTCTTCCAAAACCTTCTCGATCTGAGGATATTCCGGGATATTGATATAGGGTTTTATGCTTGTAACAACCCATCCATCGGGTGAAAGGAAAGGCAGATATCGTAAAGCTTCCAGTGGCTCGACCGATATGATCAGATCGGCCTTTCCACAGGGGATAAGATCAGAAGCAATTCCTTTATCTGAAATCCGCAGATTGGATTGTACATCACCCCCCCTTTGACTCATACCGTGAACTTCCGACTGCTTAAGAAAAAGTCCCTCCTCAAGAGCTGCTGTGCCGATGATAGCTGCAATGGATATAATCCCCTGACCGCCCACACCGGCAAGTATAATGTCTCTTTTCATGCGTTAATAAGCTTGATTAAAAAATCCATTATTCGATCGCCACCGTTTTTTTCAATTTTTCCCTGACGCGTTTATCAACGGCTACAACGCATTCCCTTCGAGGAATTATAACTGAAACTCCCGGATAGGTAAGTTCATCGTTAATGATCCTGACATTTTCTTCGTGAAATTTTTTCAATGGACGAAGGACATGAATATGTCCTTCGTCCACTCCCATACCTTTACATATGGATTCTATTTTTCCGTAAGCGGGTGAATCCTGGCCGCCAGTCATGGCTGTAGTACCATTGTCGAGAATAAAAACAGTGATTGGCGATTTATCGTTAACGGCATCCAGTAAACCAGTCATTCCCGAATGGGTAAAAGTAGAATCACCGATTACTGCTATTGATGGAACCAGTCCTGCATCAGCAGCGCCTTTTGCCATGGTGATCGAAGCCCCCATATCCACACAGGAATTAATCGCTTCGTAGGGTTTCAATGCGCCCAATGTATAACAACCGATATCTGAAAAAACGTGTCCTTTTGTACATACTTTTAGCACTTCATTCAGTGCTTTGAAAGAATCGATATGGGGGCAGCCTGAACACAAGGAAGGAGGGCGGTTGACCACCAGAGAAGGAACCGGCAAGCCATAGGTATCTTTCATTCCCAGCGAAACAGCCACTATGTTTGGATTCAGTTCACCATCCCTGGGAACAGTTCCATCAAGGCGGCCTTTTACTTTCAATCCCCTGGAAAGCAATCCTTTTAAAGATTCCTCAACGATAGGGTAACCTTCTTCCAGTACAAGGATCTCTTCACATTCTGTGCAAATGCGTTCAATCATTTTTATTGGTAATGGATACTGTCCGATTTTCAGAACAGGATAGGAAACATGCCGCTCAGGATAATTTTCCAGTAAATAATTATAAGCAATCCCGCAAACGATGATGCCAAGTGATTTATCCGGTCCATCTATATATTGATTAAAAGAGGACATTTCCGATTCCTGTAAAAACAGGTCTTGTGCCTTTAAGAGGTTACGGTATCTTTTTCTGGCTATGGCAGGCAAAAGAACAAACTGCCGAAGATCTTCCGGTAGTTTGAGTTCATTTTTTCTCCTGGGATCCTTTCTTTTCACACCGGCACGGGAATGGGCCAGGCGTGTAGTGATCCGGAGCATTACCGGAATTTTATAGCGTTCTGAAAAATCAAATCCATAATGAACCATATCATAGGCTTCCTGCTGGTTTACTGGTTCAAGGATAGGGATCATAGCAAATTTTCCCAGATACCGGGAATCCTGTTCATTCTGGGAAGAATGCATGGAAGGATCGTCCGCGGCAACCAGTATCAAACCTCCATTGGCGCCAGTAATTGCTGAATTTACAAAGGGGTCGGCTGCAACATTCAATCCGACATGTTTCATGCACACCATGGACCTTTTTCCTGCATAGGACATCCCAAGGGCGGATTCCATGGCAGTTTTCTCATTTGCCGACCAAGTTGAATGTATTTTATCTTGTTTAGCCTGCTTTGAGTGTTGTATAAATTCTGTTATTTCTGTGGATGGCGTTCCCGGATAAGCATAAATCCCCGACAATCCAGCATCCAGTGCTGCCTGAGCGATGGCTTCGTCCCCCAAAAGTAAGAGTCTTTGCATATTTATAGACAAGAATAATTTTGTTTGACAAATGTAAAAAGAATTTCCGAATAACCTAAAGAACTGGTGAATCCATTGTGGATTACCTCCTGTTAAATTAATTTTTTTTCTTCCACAGAATGCCTACTTTTGTTGGCCATTTATCATTTACTTCCATCGTCATCTTTATGAGGCCTAACTTCTTCTTCCCATTCATCCTTGTTATATCTTTTTTTATCTTCATGAGCCCTTCCGGGATTCATGCGCAAACAGGTGTTATCCGAGGTTTTGTTTACGAATCAGAAAGCGGAGAGCCAGTAATTTTTACGAATGTATATCTTTATAAAACTTCGATGGGATCGGCGACTGATGTGAATGGTTTTTTTTCCATCACGAAGATTCCCCCGGGCGATTATATTCTCATGGTTTCATATATGGGGTTTGACACCTTGCAAATCCCCCTTACTATTAAAAAGAACGATCTTATTACAAAAAAACTTTACCTGAAAAAATCCACCTATACGTTGGAAGAGGTCAATGTTTCCGCTGCAAAGGAGAATAAAAAGGTTGAAATACAAACATCACTCATAAAAATAACACCTAAAGAAATAGGCCAGATCCCCTCTATTGGAGGGCAACCCGACCTGGCTCAGTATCTCCAGATACTTCCCGGGGTTATCTTTTCCGGCGATCAGGGAGGTCAACTATATATCCGAGGTGGTCCGCCGATTCAGAATAAGGTATTGCTGGATGGAATGGA
Organism: uncultured Prolixibacteraceae bacterium; assembly: GCA_964624935.1. Classification (GTDB taxonomy): domain Bacteria; phylum Bacteroidota; class Bacteroidia; order Bacteroidales; family FEN-979; genus FEN-979. The sequence goes on along the minus strand of CAZUYY010000060.1, from coordinate 5,155 downwards.
GCTTTTCCAGCCGTTCCATTCAATCGGCCTTTTCTCCGTGTTTGATGTCGACATCCTGAAAAATGTAGATGTCATGACCGGCGGTTTTGGTGCAGATTATGGAGGAAGGCTTTCTTCCATAATGGATATTAGTACCCGTGACGGAAACAAGAACCGGATTGCCGGGAAGATTGATGCCAGCACCTTTGGAGCAAAAATACTATTAGAGGGGCCCATCGCCAAGGCAAAAAAAGAAGATGGGGCCGATGCATCTTTTATAATCTCTGTAAAAGATTCTTACCTCAAAGAAAGTTCAAAAATATTTTATGACTATATCAATCCAAACGGATTACCCTATAATTACCTGGATATTTATGGCAAAATTTCCATTGATGGTGCAAATGGCAGTAAGGTAAACTTCTATGGTTTCAATTTTAATGATAACGTTCAATACCAGATCCTGCAAAATTACCAATGGAATTCTTATGGAGGCGGTACCAATTTTATCGTCATCCCGGGAGGATCGCCCGTTCTTCTTGAAGGAAATTTTGCTTATTCCCAATATCAGGTAACGCTTCAGCAAGAAAATACTTCACCAAGTTCAAGTTCAATTTCAGGTTTTTCAGGAGGATTTCATTTTACTTATTTTTTCGGAAAGAATGCTCTCAAATATGGAATTGACCTTAGTGGTTACAAAACGGACCTTACTTACTACAATACGGTTAACCGCATCATCACGTTAGACGAGAATACCACTGATCCATCTCTTTATGTTCTTTATAAATGGTTGATGGGGAAATTTATTTTGGAACCCGGGTTTCGGTTACAATATTACGCTTCTCTCGCATCTGCCTCTCCTGAACCACGCTTGTCCATTAAATATAACATCAGCGAACGATTCCGGTTAAAGATGGCTGCCGGTCTTTATTCCCAGAATCTTGTCAGTACGACTTATACCCAGGACGTTGTCAATCTTTTCTATGGTTTTGTCGCAGAACCCAACAACCTTCCATCTGAATTTAACGGGCATAAGGTGACCAGTAAATATCAAAAATGCGACCAACTGGTGCTTGGCATTGAAAGTGATCTTGCAAAAAACCTGGATTTAAATGTTGAAGGTTATTATAAGTATTATCCTCAAATAACTACCATGAACAGGGATAAACTTTACGATGACATTCCACAGAATTCTGCTATTCCGGATAACGAGAAATTAGATTTTGTTATCGAGACGGGAGATGCTGAAGGTGTTGATGTTTCACTTCGTTATGATTACAAACGTCTGCATTTCTGGGGAGTTTATTCACTTTGTTTTATTCATATGTTTGACGGGCAGAATTGGTATGTACCCGTGTATGACCGCGAGCACAATGTAAATCTGACAGCGTCTTATATGTTTGGGAAACACCTGAATTGGGAAGCCGATGTGCGATGGAATTACGGTTCGGGCTTTCCATTTACCCAAACAGCCGGTTTCTATGAGCAAATCAATTTCAATAATATCGGAACCAGTATAATAAATCAAAATGGAACCCTTGGAACCATTTATGGTGATTACGACAAGGGACAGTTGCCTTACTACAGCAGGCTGGATCTTAACCTTAAGAAAAAATTCGAGCTTGGGCGTTATACGAAATTGGAAATTAATGTCAGCGTCACTAATGCATTGAATCAAGAGAATATCTTCTATTTCGACCGCGTGACTTACACACGGGTCAATCAGTTACCTTTCATGCCCAGCATAGGGATCAGTTTTACATTCTGATTTTATGACACGAAATGTCAGAAAAGGTTTGCTACTTGACATTATTGCTCTTCTTGTGGTCTTATTCACACCTAGAATTGGTGAGTACACTCACCTACCGTTCTGGATGATTGAACCCATGAGACTGATGGTCATTCTTTCAATTGCACATTCCACACGTGCAAATTCTTATCTTCTGGCCTTCGTCTTACCAGCTTTTTCCTGGGCCGTTTCAGGACATCCTGAATTCTTCAAAATGATAGTTATGACAGGAGAAATAACATTCAATGTTTTCTTATTTTATCTTCTGATCAGGAAAATTGATTTGGTTTTTATTTCAATGATTATCTCCATCATAGTTAGCAAAGTGTTCTGTTATACCATTTACCTTCTATTCTTTCCCATAACATTTGTAAAGGACGAAGCTGAATCATCATTTTTGATTGCACAGGTTATTACGACACTGGTTTTCAGCTTTTACGTTTACCAGTGTTCCCGGAAGAAATTCCAATGATTTTATTCTTAGGTAGTATTTCAGGTTTCTTTGACTGATCAGTCAAGATCTTTACGACCTCCTGGTACATCCTGCTAAAATTCTTAGGATCCATCTTATAATAATCCAGATTACCCCGCAACCTTTGATATGACATATGGTACTTTTTGTAAAGCCATTGGTAATAACTTTGTGTCAGTTGAGGAATATTTCCTCCATGATTCCGTTGGAATACAAGGCTGGCCTCTACCAGATGAATGTCTACCAGTAAATTAATCATTTCAATACGGGAAAACACCGAATCGGCAGACAGATGGGGAGGAAGCATTTCGGTTTTGGGGTTCCGGCAGGAAGCCAGCAGTCCTAATAAGCCGAAAATGATGATAATCCGCATGTGAAGTTTTTACTTTTTTCCCTTGTATTCTTTGTTCAATTCACTGACAACATCTTCGGTAATATCAAGGGTTTCACTCGCAAGAAGGATCTGTCCTGCATTCGCATATCCGAGAATGTAGTCGAAATTATAGTTCCGGTTGTATCTTTTAAGAAAATTGGTCACAGTATCAAGCAAAGTCACATGCATGGCTTGTTCTTTCTCTGCCACCTGCTGAGTATATCTTTCTTTTTTATCGGCCAGCGCTTGTTGTTTTTGCATGAGGGCATCATACATTACTTTTGCCTTATCTTCAGGAATTTCATTGGCAGCTGCCTGTTTCTGAAAAGTTGTTGCCTCTTTCTCAAAAGCAGCCTGTTCTGACATGATTTCTGATTCAAGGCGTTTCCCTGTTGCTTCAAGATCAATTTTTAGTTTTTTTACAAACAGGTATTGATTATTCAAGGTATCAATGTTAATAAACACCACTTTTACAGATTTCCCAGATGTTTTCTGCAAGGCAATGGGAGCATTATGTACGGATGTTTTCCTGTAAGTAAAAAAGAGAATGAAAAGCACTGTCAATCCAACCAGAAGGATCGCCTCGATAATGAGATGAATCCGGAGGATGTTTCCTTTCTCTTTTTTTGGTTCCAGTTGTTTTACCTGTGGAAAAGTCTGTTCGTTTGCCTGAGAACCCTCAGGTGTAATGTTGTTTTCTTCTTGCATTATCTGGATTGTTTTAGTTTCCTAATTCTGACATGAATTTAATCCGCATGAGCCTGATTTCTTCTTCTGAATATTCATCTTCCCCTAAAGAAATCAGGGCTTCGTTGACAGAATCTGATTCGGCCTGGCGAAAATAATTAAAGATCTCTTCCTGGTGGTAAGGATCCACAAATTCATCGATGTAATAATTGAGATCTATCTTGGTTCCGGAAGATACAATGCTTTCAATTTCTGTAAGTAATTCATCAAGATTGAGATTTTTAGCATAAGCGATATCCTCCAGAACAAGTTTACGATCGATGTTCTGGATGATATAGACCTTTAATCCTGATTTGTTAATTACAGATTTAACCACCATATCCATCGGGCGGATGATCTCGTTTTCTTCCACATATTCCTTGATGAGGTCTAAAAATGGCTTTCCGTATTTCAGGGCTTTCCCCGATCCCACCCCTGTGATCTGCTTCAGTTCTTCAACGGTGACGGGATACTGGATGGCCATATCTTCGAGGGATGGATCCTGGAAAATCACAAATGGTGGAAGTTTTTCTTTTCTTGAAATTTCTTTCCGGAGATCTTTCAGCAAGGCAAACAAGGTTTTATCAGCAGTACTGGTCTTTGATCCCATTGCTGCAAAGAATTCATCCTCCTCGATATTCTCATAATCATGATCATCCACGAGCATGATAGAGTATGGCTTCTTAAGAAACTGAGTACCTTCGGGGCTGATCTTCAGCAAGCCATAATTTTCAATATCTTTTAGGAGGAGGCGTTCGATGAGGGTCTGCCGTACAACGGCATTCCAGAATTTTTCATCTTTATCGGAGCCGGAGCCGAAAACCCGCAGCTTGTTGTGTTTATAAGATTTAATCTGAGCTGTGTTCTTCCCCAGTATGATATTGATAATGTGTTTTTGCTTGAATTGTTGTTTCACTGCAAGAACGGTTTCAAGGACTATCGAAACATATTGTTTTCCTTCAAATCGTTTTTTAGGGTGCAGGCAATTATCGCAATTCTGGCAATTATCTTCCTTGTAGATTTCGCCGAAGTAATGCAAAAGCTGTTTACGGCGGCAAACAGAAGATTCAGCATATGCAACTGTTTCAAGAAGCAATTGTTTTGCGATCTCTTGTTCAGCGACAGGTTTGCCTTTCATAAACTTTTCCAATTTCAGAATATCATCATAGCTATAAAATGCAACGCAGTTTCCTTCTCCGTCATCACGCCCGGACCGACCAGTCTCCTGATAGTATCCTTCAAGGCTTTTGGGAATATCATGATGAATCACATATCTAACATCCGGTTTATCGATCCCCATTCCGAAAGCGATGGTAGCCACAATAATATCCACCTCTTCCATCAAAAAGTCATCCTGATTTTTCCTGCGGGTGGAGGCATCAAGTCCGGCATGATAAGGTACAGCCTTGATCCCGTTAACCACAAGTGTTTCGGCTATTTCCTCCACCTTTTTCCTGCTAAGGCAATATACGATCCCTGATTTCCCTGAATTACTTTTGATGAACTTGATGATATCTTTAACTACATTTTTAGTTTTGGGACGAACCTCATAATAAAGGTTGGGCCGGTTGAAGGAAGCCTTGAAGAGCGTGGCGTTGGCCATGGCCAGATTTTTCTGAATATCCTGCTGGACTTTAGGTGTGGCCGTAGCTGTCAATGCTATCACCGGGACGTTTTGTCCGATAGCTTCAATAATTGGCCTCAGGCGACGATATTCCGGCCGGAAATCATGTCCCCACTCGGAAATACAATGGGCTTCATCAATGGCATAAAAGGAAATCTGTATGGATTTGAGAAACTCAATATTTTCCTCTTTTGT
>CAZUYY010000059.1:0-10063 GCA_964624935.1 uncultured Prolixibacteraceae bacterium | reverse complement strand
ATAAAATATCATTGTTCTTATAAACCAGCCTGATTGCTTCCTGTTCCTTGCCATTGTTGATGATCTTTTCCAATCCGTCAAACCGGCCGATCCCATGATCGATATGGGTTACAAAATCGCCGGGGCTGAGATCATAAAGTTCTTTGAGCGTGAGCGCTTCCTTGCTTGCATAACCGTCGCGAAGATAAAACCGGTGATACCGTTCAAAGATCTGATGATCCGTATAACATGCGATCTTTATGTCTTTGTCTATGAAGCCTTCATGGAGGGGAAAGTTGATCGTAGTGTGCAGCTCGTGAGGCGTGACGTCAGGTTCGTGACGCGTGACGCGTGACGCGTGACTCCGATCATCTGCCAGATCATTCTTACTATCGTCCTGTTTCTTGGCCTGAATATCATCCAGGATACTTTGTAACCTTTCTGTTTGTTTTGGATTGTCGGTCAGCAGGATATTCTTTAATCCATTGGCAACATTCTGCTGAAGATCGGTAAATAGGAGATCGAAATTTTTATGGAATGATGGCTGCGGCGACATGTTGTACCAGACTATCTTTCCGGAACCGGAAAAATAATTCCTGCCATATTCAATCAGCCTGAACCTTCCGATGTCATCCAGAAACTCCTGCGCGGGAAGGAACAGGTTAGCATCTTCATTATTATCCAGAATATCTGCTGTAAGTTGTACATCCTCCGACCAGATCACCGTGTGTTCCGGCAGAAATGAAAAAAGCGAATCGTACTTTATCAGCTTTTCACGGTTGATACGGATATCAGGAATGATTGAAATTTCTTCTTTCTTTTCGATGGAAAGTTGGTTGGTAGGATCGAAAGTCCGGATGGAAGCAACATTGTCGCCTTCAAACTCGATACGATAGGGATGATCCTCCGAAAATGAATATACATCGATCAGTCCTCCCCGGATTGAGAATTGGCCGGGTTCGATCACAAAATCGGTCCGTTCAAACTCATATTCGATTAACAGTTCCAGCACGAATTCGAGAGAAACAGCTTCACCTGTACTTAGCTTCAGGGTGTTTTTCTCCAGGAATTTTTTATTTACAACTTTTTCCGAAAGAGCTTCAGGGTAAGTGACGATGATAAATTTCTTAGCTTTTGAATGCAGCCGGTTGAGTATCTCCGTCCGGGATAAAAGTCCGAGATTATCTTTTTGTCCGGAATCAAATGACTTTTTAAAGGAGGAAGGAAAAAACAGGATCTTTTTTTTCCCTGTTTCCAGATCCCTGTCTTCAAGGATCTGTTCAAGATCGTTATAAAAATATGCTGCCGATTCCTTATCCGGAAGAATATGAAGATGAAGCCCCGGAACAGCATTAAAAACTGCAGCGGAAACAAAGGCTTTAGATGAACCTATGATGCCTTTTAATTGTATACCGGGTAAAAAAGATTGTTTTTTTTCGCTTGCGTGGGGGTATCTGTCACCCGTCTTTAACAGCCGGGATATCTCTCCCGTCCTTGGATCATTAATATATAGTGAAAGCAGATTCGTACTATTCAAATTGCAGAGATAATGAAGACTGAAATTCAGCGCGAAATCCCGGAGAGTGGATTTTCATAAAATTCATGATGCCTGATTTAGCTGCAAAGTTATGAAAAGTACGGTCATCTGAAGAAATTCCCTACTTTTGCTTTATGGACATCAAAGTATTCAAGTTTGGCGGTGCATCGGTCAACAGCGCCAAAGGAGTGAGGAATGTGGCATCCATCATCAACCGGTATCCTGATGATAACATAGCCGTGATCATCTCCGCAATGGGTAAAACAACCAATGCACTTGAAGAATTGCTGGGATTTTACATGTCTGACGATGCAATTCCGATGGTAGAATCCTATTACAGGATCAAGGCATTCCATCTGGATATCCTCCGGGAATTATTTCAGGAAAAGTGTCACCCGGTCTTTATAGAAACAGAGGATCTTTTTGAACATCTCCGCGGATATCTGCGCAGGGGTCAACTCGCCGGGTGTAAGAAACGGGAATACAATTTTGAATACGACCAGGTTGTAAGTTATGGGGAACTTATTGCAACCACCATCATTCATCATTACCTCTCATTTTCAGGCATTCCGGGCCGCCTTTTTGATGCACGTGATCTCATTCGCACCGATTCTTCATACCGTGATGCAAAGGTAGATTGGCCCCTTACCGGAAAGAAGATCCGCATGAAAATGAAAGATTATTTCAGGAAGAACAATTCAGGACAGAAAGTGGCTGTAATCCAGGGTTTTATTGGCGGAGACGGAAAGGGAAATACCACTACGCTTGGAAGGGAAGGCTCCGACTTTACTGCCGCTATCATTGCCTGGTCGCTGAAAACAAAAGAGGTTACGATATGGAAAGATGTTCCGGGAGTAATGAATGGAGACCCGAAATGGTTTAAGCATGCGAAAAAGCTGGATGTCCTCTCTTACCGTGAAGCCATTGAACTTGCCTATTATGGCGCCTCAGTGATCCATCCCAAAACCATCAAACCCCTTGAGAATGCCAATATCAGGCTTCTCGTAAAATCTTTCATACAGCCTGAACTGGAAGGCACGGCCATTGAACACCTGGAGAAATGGGAAGTACTGCCTCCCATCTATATCCTCAAACGGAACCAGGTACTGATCTCCATCTCACCCAAAGATTTTTCGTTTATTTTAGAAGAAAACCTTAGCCAGATCTTTGATCTTCTCGCGAAACATCATGTAAAGGTGAATGTGATGCAGAATTCAGCAATCTCGTTCACGATCTGTGTGGACGCAGATCATATGACCGGACCGGATGTTCTGGCTTCACTTAAGGAAAACTATTCCCTGCGATATAACGATAATGTGGAGTTGCTGACTATTCGTCATTACACCCCTGCAGCGATCACCCGCGTCACAAAAGGCAGAAAAATACTGATGGAACAAAAAACGAGAAACACAGTTCATTTGGTAGTTCAATGATTTGGTTGAAAAAGTGACAAAGTCACAGAGTAACAAAGTAAATATTTTACTCGCCAGTTCACCAGATCACCAATTCGCCAGTTTATTTGTCCACTTGTTATTCTGCCGGAACTACTTTCGGAAAATCGTACCTGAAATCCTCAACATTTGGCTGTTCCAGAATATTTCCCAGGAAATCCCTGTACGCATCCGTGAATGAGAACTTCTCAATGTCATAATACTCTTCCGGAAGTGATTTATTACCAACGGTGCCCATATCAATGGAGGTAGTGTTGAATTCTTCCAGTTCCATAAATGGAACGATTTTTTTCGCGACAGGCATCTGTCCGTAATCCTCACGCAGAAGCAGGTCGACAACTTTATCTGCAAGAGCAGCCGTAAGCCGGCGGTCATATTTACGGCAATGTCCGCAACGCGGATAATATCCCGAGATCTGGGCACGGGCTTCAATTCCAAGTTTGGCATAGATTTCTGAAGCAACAAGCCCGCTGATGCCTCCAAATCGCGGATGACCATATTCATCGACCTCTGAACTCGCATAAACGACATCAACCTTCCCTGTTTTTTCATTGTACCACCTAACCCCTTCCGAAACCGGGATGACAAGGTATTTATTGCGTGATTTCATGAATGCCTCTTTTACAGTCTCAAAGAATGCTTCTTTACGCTCTTTGGTGATTTCAAATTCCGGCACCAGACCCAGTATTGCTCCTCCGAATGTTGCAGTGCCGGCAAGCCACCCGGCATCGCGCCCCATGACTTCCATTATGATGATACGTGAATGTGATTCGGCCGTAGTCTTTATTTTTGATGTGAATTCAGACATGGCTTTTGCAGCAGAAGGAAAACCGGGACAAAGCACTGCTTCAATTTCTTTCCCGCGGTACATATGCATAGTGCGTGTCCGCAGATCATTATCGATGGTTTTCGGATATCCGATCACGGGGATACCTTCGGTTTCAAACAGACGTTTGGCCGCTCCGTTGGTATCATCCCCACCGATGGTCACAAGGACATCAATTTTATATTGATCGAGATTTTTTAAGACCTGGGGAACCCTGCTTTCAGGATTTTTCTTTGACGGGAATGGATTGGTACGGCTTGAACGCAATGCACTGCCACCATACCATCCGTCGTAAGGATGATCGGTAAGATCCACAATATCCCCCTTTCCGAGCAAACCTTTCCATCCCTTCCTTACCCCATAGACCTTAAAGCCAAGCAATGAAGCACGGTTGCGTATCGATTCAATACTATGATTAATGGCAGGTGTATCTCCCCCTCCTGATAAAATCGCCAATGTTTTTCCTGTGAATAATTTTTGATCCAGTTTCATATGTTTACAATTTTAGTTCAAATGCTTTTAAAATCTTTTCTACCAGGACTTTTGCCAGTTTGTTCTTCGATTCCACTGTCCAGCCGGCGATGTGGGGAGTCAGAATGACTCTGTCTGACCCTGACAGATAACGGAAAGCATCCGGAAATCCACCCGTCAGGTTCTCAAAAGAAGAATCCTCATATTCCAATACATCCAGTGCAGCGCCAATGATCTTTCCAGACCTGAGCTGGTTCACGAGATCCACGGTATTCACTACGGCTCCGCGGGAAGTATTAATAAACCAGATATTTTTTCTGAACCGTTCAAAGAAAGCCTTATTGCACATGAACCGTGTTTCTTCCGTCAGTGGAACATGTAAGCTCACGACATCTGCCTGTTCGAAGATTTGATCCAGCGTGGTCTCAGCAGTATTCCCGTCAGAATAATCTTTTTTGTATTTATCATGAGAGATAACCCTGGCTTCAAACCCGCGCAACCGTTGTGCAAAAGCGCTCCCCATATTCCCGTACCCTATGATCCCGATTGTCTTGCCTTTGATTTCCGTTCCCCGGTTTTCTTCACGCTGCCATTTGCCCTCCCTGACCTGCCTGTCAGCACGGTTAAGTTTATTCATCAGCGACAGCAACATACCGATCGTATGCTCTCCCACAGCATCCCGGTTCCCTTCGGGTGAATTGAAACACCTTATTCCCCTGCTCTCAGCATACTTCACATCAATATTCTCCATGCCCGCTCCCACCCTTCCGATAAATTGCAGTTTCGTCGCTTTTGAAAGAAACTCTTCATCAAGGATGATCCTGCTCCGGATGATTATCCCGGAATACGCATGAACGATCTTCATCAATTCTTCCTTTCCCTGATATAGAAATAACTCACAGATATATCTATTTGCAGTCAGTTCCTCACTGATCAAAGGATGCACAGAATCAATGAAAAGGATTTTTTTCACCTTCAGTGGTAAAGTTATCTTTCTATCCAATTTGGAAGTAGTCCGGTGCAAAAATACCGAGTTTCTTGAGATATTTCAGTAATTCAAATTGACTTTCAGGATAAAATCTTAACTTCGAAGCCTGATTTTACTATTGTGTGGAGTTTTCTTGTCAGGCATATTTTACGTGACCGTGTTGTAATCCTGATCGTTATTGGTATTCTGACACTCTTTATGGGATATAAAGCCCGTGAAGTGGTTCTTTCTTATGATATGGTGCGGATGCTTCCTGAATCTGATTCTACCATCATCGTCTATGAGAATTTTAAAAAGCAATTCGGGGAAGATGGCACAGTCCTGTTTATAGGCATCCAGGATAAAAATCTCTATACACTGGATAAATTCAATGACTGGTTTGACCTCTCAAATAAAATAAAAAAGATAGAGGGAGTCGAAGAAGTCCTCTCAAACACCTGTTTATACAAGCTTCAGAAAAACGACTCAATTAAAAAGTTTGAGTTCAAGCCGATATGCCCCACAAAACCTAAGACACAAAAAGAGCTCGACAGCCTTAAAAATGTGATTTATTCCCAGCCTCTCTATGATAATCTGATCTTTAACAAAAAAACCGGGGCGACCGTCATGATGGTCACCATCAATAAGGAAGAGATCAACAGCAAACGCAGGGTTCCCCTCATCCATGATATCAAAGCAACAGCAGATAGTTTCGGGATCAAATACCATACCGGAGTCCATTATTCCGGTTTGCCGTACATCCGTACCGAAACATCATTAAAAGTCGAAAAAGAACTGAAGTTCTTCGTACTCATGGCATTATTAGTCGCAGCGGTATTCCTTTTTATTTTCTTCCGTTCATATAAAGCAGTTCTGTTCCCGATGATCATCATCGTGATCGGCGTGATATGGGCATTGGGAATGATCGTTCTTTTCGGCTATAAGATCACCATCCTTACCGGGATCATTCCACCACTGATCATCGTGATCGGAGTGGAGAATTGTATCTTCCTGCTCAACAAATATCATTACGAATTCAGGATCCATAAAAACAAAGCCAAATCCTTGTCCCGTGTAATCGAAAGGATCGGGAAGGCCAATCTGCTGACCAATGCCGCTACTGCAACAGGATTCGCTGCTTTTATCATCACCAACAACAAGCTCCTGGTTGAATTTGGCACCATTGCTTCCCTGAACATAATGGTTGTCTATGTTTTATCGCTTACGCTGGTTCCTATTTTCTTCAGTTATCTTAAGCCTCCGCAATCGAGAGATATCCGTCACCAGGAAACCAGCCTGGCCAGGGTGATCATTGATAAAGCCGTGATCCTGGTGAATACCCGCAGGAAAACCATATACCTGATTACCGGTATCTTTATTCTTATTGGGATAACCGGTGTCGTTCGCCTGCATACCAGCGGAAAGATCGTGGATGACATTCCAAAACGGGATGCTCTTTATGTTGATCTGATCTTCTTTGAAAAGAATTTTAAGGGCATAATGCCCCTCGAGATCATAGTGGATACAAAAAAGAAGAAGGGGGTGTTGACCCTGTCCACACTTAAACGGATCGACCGTCTTCAGGACACCCTGGCCACTTTTCCCGAGCTTTCAAAGGCATTATCTGTCGTAGAGGTCGTAAAAACAGCAAGACAAGCATTTTACAATGGCGACACCGGTCATTACAGTCTTCCGGAATCCAGTGAACTTACCTTCATGGCCGGTTATATCCCCGAACTGAAATCAAAGAAAGTAAATCTTCTCAGAAATTTTATCGATTCAAATTATCAGTCAACCAGGGTTTCTGTTCAGATGGCCAATATCGGGACAAAAGACATCGATCGCATCCAGAAAAGCCTGAAACCAAAAGTGGATTCCATCTTTAATCCTTCAAAGTACAAAGTGACTATCACCGGCACAAGCGTTGTATTTTTAAAAGGCACCAATTTCCTTATACGTAACCTATGGGAAAGCATTCTGCTTGCGGTAATTGTGATTGCCATGCTGCTTGCATTTTTATTTACTTCCTGGCGGATGATCCTGATCTCCCTCGTCCCAAACCTTATCCCGCAACTGATGACCGGAGCACTGATGGGATTTGCAGGAATCCCGATCAAACCTTCCACCATTCTTATATTCAGCATTGCGCTTGGTATCTCCGTGGATAATTCCATACAATACCTTTCCCGGTACCGGCTTCAGTTGAAACATTCACATGGCGATATCCCTTCTTCAGTAATTTCAGCCCTGAAAGAAACCGGTTACAGTATGATCTATTCTTCAACAGTTCTTTTCTTTGGATTCGGGATCTTTGTCCTCTCCTCTTTTGGCGGTACACAGGCCCTTGGATTTCTCATTTCTTTCACGCTTCTGGTTGCAGGCCTTCTGAACATGTTCATCCTTCCTTCGCTGTTGTTGACCCTCGACCAGTGGAGCACGACGAAATCCTTTAAAAAACCATTTCTCCCTCTTTATGATGATGATGATGATATACAATTGGATGAACTGCAGCTTGAGCACAAAGCCGGGGATGAGGAATAGAATTGATGCTGGATGCTGGATGCTGGATACTGGATAAAGAATTTGGTAATTTAAAATACTTGACAAAATGAAAGGAATCATCCTCGCGGGTGGGGCCGGAACCCGTTTACATCCACTTACTTTAGCCGTCAGTAAACAACTGATGCCGATCTATGATAAACCGATGATCTACTATCCCCTTTCAGTGCTCATGACAGCGGGAATCCGCGAGATTCTGATCATTTCGACTCCTTTTGATCTTCCCAGCTTTGAAAAATTACTTGGTGACGGATCACAGTTAGGTTGTTCCTTCTCTTATATTGAGCAGGTGGTTCCCAATGGTCTTGCACAGGCTTTCGTTCTTGGAGATAAGTTTATCGGAAAAGATAAAGTCGCGCTTATCTTAGGTGATAATATCTTTTATGGCCGTGGCCTGCCTCAGCTCATGCAGGAGAACATTGATCCCGATGGAGGAGTAGTATTTGCTTATCATGTCAATGATCCCGAACGTTACGGTGTTGTTGAATTCGACAGCAATTTAAAAGCCATTTCCATAGAAGAAAAACCGGCACATCCTAAATCGAATTTTGCAGTTCCCGGGCTTTATTTTTATGATAATTCCGTGCTTGAAGTGGCCCGGAACATAAAACCCAGTGCCCGTGGGGAATATGAGATCACGGATGTCAACAGGTATTACCTGGAACAAGGGAAGCTGAAGGTCGGAGTACTAAGCCGGGGAGTGGCCTGGCTGGATACCGGCACATTCGGATCGCTCCTCCAGGCTGCCCAGTTTGTCGAAGTGATTGAAAACCGTCAGGGATTAAAGATTGGATGTATTGAAGAAATAGCTTACCGTATGAACTTCATAGACCATGAACAGTTGAAAAAAATCGCCCAACCGCTGTTGAAAAGTGGGTACGGACAATACCTTCTGGACATGATCAATGATTCTTATACATTTTGATCCATGCATTCCATCAGTGAGTTGCAAAATATCATCAGGAAATCGTTTGATCCGGAATCTTTTAAACGGCAGCCATCCGAACTTTATGATCCCATCGCCTATACATTGAACCTCGGGGGCAAACGGATCAGGCCGCTTCTGGTCCTGCTTGGTTGTGACCTGTTCCATGGAGATATAGAAAAGGCCCTACCGGCAGCAATAGCCATCGAGCTGTTTCACAATTTTACTCTTCTGCATGATGATATTATGGACCGTGCGCCTCTTCGCCGGGGTAAAGAAACCGTTTATAAAAAATGGAATACCAATATTGCCATCCTCTCGGGTGATACCATGTTTGCCCTGGCCTGCGGCCATCTCTCACAGTCCGGTCCCGATGTACTTCCCCTTGCACTAACGGAATTTACCAATGCAGCCCGTCTGGTTTGTGAAGGCCAGCAACAGGATATGAATTTTGAGACGCTGAACGTGGTCAGCATCAGCGATTACATTGAAATGATCCGGCTAAAGACTGCAGTACTGATCGGGTGCAGCCTGAAACTTGGCGCTATCCTTGCAAAAGCCCCCGCTGCTGAAGCTGACAGGATCTATTCATTCGGAGAAAACATTGGTTTGGCCTTCCAACTGCAGGATGACCTGCTGGATGTTTTTGGCGATGAACAAAAATTCGGGAAGGAGATCGGAGGAGACATTCTTTCTGGAAAAAAAACATTCCTCCTGTTGAAAGCTTACGAAATTGCCCCTGAAAAAGTAAGATCAGAACTCAATCATTGTTTTTCAGGTCACCCGCTCCCTGATAAGGAAAAGATCACCCTGGTTAAGAACATCTATCAATCGTTAAAAATCAGGGAACTCACCCTCGAAGAGATCGGAAAGTACTTCTCAACAGCCTTGCAATCCTTAGACGGCATCCATGCAGATGAACCCAGCAAAAAAGCCCTCAGATCCTTTGCAAATGACCTCTTAAAACGTGATTTCTAACAATCATCTCCCCCCTCTCCTTCAGGAGAGAGGCCGGGGTGAGGTGCTTTCTTTTCCCCCCTCCCTCTTGGGGGAGGGGGTCAGGGGGTGGGGTTCTTGGTCGGGGTAGGGTCATATTCGATTCTTCCTCTCAATCTCTTCCAATTCAAGGTTCAGCATTTCCCATTTTTTAATCTCCTTATCAAGAAGCGCTTTCCATCTCTCATATTCATTATAAAGCTGACCTCCCAGCACTTTATCCTTAAATTTTTCAGGCTGGATCAGCATCTCTTCTGTTTTTTTGATCTCTTCTTCCAGCCTTCCGATCTCCCCTTCCGATTTAGTGATCTGGTTTTGTATTTTCCGGATCTCTTTCTCAAAGTCTTTGCGT
>CAZUYY010000058.1:0-10247 GCA_964624935.1 uncultured Prolixibacteraceae bacterium | reverse complement strand
ATCTACATAGCCTAATTCTGCAGCTTTATATGGGCTCGCAAAGGTGTCGCGGTAATCATCTACTGCCTCTGCACGTTTAGCCTCAGTAAGCTTCCCTTTATGAAGAATATTGACAGCGCCCTCTGGCCCCATGACGGCGATTTCACCGGTTGGATAAACATAATTTACATCTCCTCCTATATGCTTGCTCGACATCACACAATATGCGCCGCCATATGCTTTACGGGTGATAACCGTTATCTTCGGAACAGTAGCCTCGCAAAAGGCATAGAGCAATTTTGCACCATGCTTGATGATTCCATTAAATTCCTGGTTCGTTCCGGGAAGAAATCCAGGTACATCTTCAAAGGTGATCAGCGGAATGTTAAAACAATCGCAGAACCTTACAAACCGTGCACCTTTTATAGCTGAGTTGATATCAAGCACGCCTGCCAGATAGGCTGGCTGATTTGCTACTATGCCCACCGGTTTCCCTCCAAGCCTGGCAAAGCCGGTTATTATGTTCTGTGCATAATGCGGCATCACTTCAAAGAAGTTGTGATTATCTACGACGGTATTGATGATCTCCTTCATGTCGTAAGGCTTGTTCGGATCTGAAGGAATGATCGACTGAAGAACTTCATCCTGCCGCATGATATCATCCGTACAGGGCTGCATTGGCGGATCCTCCATGTTGTTTGACGGCAAGAAGCTCATCAGTTCCCGGATCATCATCAGTGCCTGCTCATCATTCTCAGCGGCGAAATGCGCAACACCGCTTCGTGAATTATGTGTCATGGCGCCACCCAATTCGTCCATGGTCACTTCTTCATGTGTAACTGTTTTTATTACCTCCGGACCGGTAACAAACATATAGCTGGTTTCCTTCACCATCAGGATAAAGTCTGTCATGGCAGGAGAGTACACTGCCCCGCCGGCACAGGGTCCCAGAATAGCGGATATCTGCGGGATAACACCTGAAGACATGACATTCCTGTAAAAAATATCGGCATACCCGGCAAGGCTTTCCACACCTTCCTGGATTCGGGCCCCACCTGAATCATTGAGCCCTATCACCGGCGCTCCAACCCTCATGGCTGTATCCATAACTTTAAGCACCTTATCGGCATTGGCGCGGCTCATGGTTCCTCCGAAGACGGTAAAATCCTGGGCAAAAACAAAAACCAGCCGGCCATCGATCTTGCCGTAGCCCGTTACCATACCATCTCCGTAAACCTTCTTTTTCTCCATGCCGAAATCCTTGCATCGGTGGGTAACAAGCTTATCAAATTCCACGAAAGTATTTGGGTCAAGCAAGCCCAGGATACGTTCACGTGCCGTCATTCTGTTGGCTTTGTGCTGCTTTTCAATTTTATCGATCCCGCCTCCCAGTTCTGCCTGGCGGTTTTTCTCTTCCAATCGATGGTAGCTTTCGTCTAAACTCTGCATCTTAAAAATAATTATGAATTAAAAAATACGAATCTCCCTCCTCCATCTTCCATCCTCCATCCTCCATTCTCCATTTTCTACTCCAGTTTAATCATGATCTGGTGTGCATTCACGATGTCCCCTTCTTTTACTAGGATCTCCTTTACTTTGCGGTCGGCTGCGGCCTTGAATTCACTTTGCATCTTCATGGCTTCCACCACGATCAGCGTCTGGCCGGAAACCACCTGCTCACCAATGTTGACGGGGATCTTGATCACTTTCCCCGGCATCGGGGATGAGATCGTATTGTTGCCTTCCGGATCAGTTCCCGATTTTCTGCTCTCCCTGTATTTTGACTCGGCATCAATAATCTCGGCAACGAATGACCGTGCAAAGGTGTTCACAATATATTCCCTGGCAGATCCTCCTTCAATGAGTTCAACATTGTAAGATTGCCCATTGTAAAGAATCGAATAGACACCTTTCTCGACCATTACGATATCCAGATCATACTTCCGGTCATCAACCTCAAGAAGCACCTTGCTTCCTGCCCTGTTCAGAAGTTCGATCCGTGCCGTACGGTGTTCAAGCTTTATTTCATATGCCATAAGTAGTCACTTTTATAATCGTAAAACACTTCTTTTTCTTCCGAAGTCTTTCCAGGTTGAAGCGAATTCTTCTGTGAATTTCTGAGGCTGGATCTTTTCGATCTTATCGAGATAATCAATAAAACATGCGATCATTGCCATGTCTTCACATTCGGTCCCGCAAAATTTGGATGCAAAGAGCCGGTCATGATTCTGTTCGATAAAATGGGTATTGTATTTCCCATCAATAAAATCAGGAACGTCCATGATCCTTTCCAGGAATTTAATATTTGTTTTTACGCCTGTGATCTTGTATTCATAGAGTGCCCGTCGCATGCGTGCAATGGACTCAGTCCGGGTCTTTCCCCAGGAGATCAGTTTGGAGATGAGCGGATCATAATGCATGGGGATTTCATAACCCTCATAAACATAACCATCATATCTAACACCCAACCCCAGCGGGACAGTGATATGCGTAACTACGCCCGGCTGAGGCATGAAGTTATGATCCGTATCCTCAGCATAGATCCTGCACTGGATGGCATGGCCGTTTTGCCGCAGCTCGTCCTGACGTAAAGTCAGGGGTAAGCCATTGGCAATGTTGATCTGTTCTTTCACGAGATCGACTCCTACCACTCTTTCCGTGATCGGATGTTCTACCTGCAAACGGGTATTCATCTCAAGAAAATAGTATTCAAGGGAATCACTGACAATAAATTCAATGGTCCCTGCACCTTCATAATTCACTGCTTTTGCAGCCGCAATAGCAAATTTTCCCATTTCATCCCGCAGGTCTGGCGTCATCAGTGGGGATGGTGTTTCTTCGATGACCTTCTGGTGCCGGCGTTGTATGGAACATTCACGCTCAAAAAGATGGATCACATTCCCATACTTGTCTGCAAGAATTTGAAATTCAATATGGTGAGGAGATTCAATATACTTTTCAATGTAAACGGAATCATTACCAAAAGAATTCATTGCCTCAGATTTTGCTGTACGGAAATAGGGTAGTAATTCATTTTGATCATGGACCAGTCGCATTCCTTTTCCTCCGCCACCGGCAGAAGCTTTTATCATCAACGGGAATCCTATCTGTCCTGCAATTTCCAATGCCATATTTTCATCCGTGATCTTTTCCGTCGTTCCTGGAACAACCGGCACACCAGCCTTAGTCATAGTCTGCCTGGCTGTGATCTTGTCTCCCATCGTGGCTATGGAATAAGCCGAAGGTCCAATAAAGATGATTCCCTCCTGTTTACAACGTTCTGAAAAAGCTGCATTCTCTGATAAAAAACCATACCCGGGATGAATGGCATCAACCCCCGCTTTCTTTGCTGCATCAATAATGTTATCGATGTTCAGATAGCTCTCCCGTGATGGTGACGGGCCAATGTAATAAGCCTCATCAGCATACCTGACATGCATCGATTTACGGTCCGCTTCCGAAAAAACACCGACGGTAATCAACCCCAATTCCCGGCATGATCGCATCACACGGATTGCAATCTCTCCCCGGTTTGCTACCAGAACTTTCCTGATCATATATCCATCCTATTAAAATGTTAATTGTGAACAAGTTCACAGTCAACCAATTAATTAAGTACGAGCGGACGAAATTAAAAATATATGTTAAATTGACAAAAATAAATATGTTAATGTTTTATAAAAGGATTAATTTACCTTGTTACCTGCACCTTACCCCAAAACCCAATACCAACACCCAATACCCAATACCCAATACCTGACACCGGACATAAATCAGATTAAAAAAAGATATGGCTTTAGAGTGTAGTCGAGGTCGATCTTCAGGATTTTTCCGATATTTGCACCTGAACTTGTTTTCCTGATATGAACCGGATTTCCCTGTTTCTTATTATTTTAATTTTTTCAGTCACGTTGTTTTCCTGCAAACATGGCGGCGAAAAGAAGCAGCCCGTAGCAGCAGTTGATTCCACTGTTATCAGGCTCAATGAAAAACTAAGGCACGACTCATTGTCGGCTGAACTGGATCATTTTGTCCACGATCCTTGTTTTAACGGTGCAGTCATTGGATATACCATTTATGATTTCACAAAAGGAATACAAAACCTGCTTTTTGATCATAATGCTATCCTTGGAATGGTTCCTGCTTCCACACAAAAGATACTGACAACGGCTGCTGCATTGGAGCTTTTTGGTGAACCAATATACCAGGAAGTCACAATTACCAATCTGAACAGTATCAACTGGCGTGCTAACCGGTTGTTACAGAAAATAGGACAGCAGAAATACGGTGTGTATGATTTCCTGCACGGAACACACGCTGTGATGGAGTACTGGAAAGATAAAGGGATAGACATCACGGGACTTAACATGTGTGATGGCAGTGGCCGGTCGCATGACAATATCGCGAGTCCAAAACAATTGGCAGATATTCTTTACAAGATGACCACCTCCCCGGTTTTTCCGGTTTTTTATAACTCGCTTCCCTTAGCCGGAATCTCAGGAACAATGCATAAATGGCTGATAGGAAGCAGCGGGGAGGGAAGGATTAGGGCTAAAACAGGTTCCCTTGGTGGTGTCAGAAGTTATGCCGGGTACGTAAGTACGCTAAGTGGGAAGAAACTAATTTTCACCCTGATCATAAACAATTACACTTGCCGGACAAAAATTCTCAAACAACGCGTGGAAGATTTCATGCTCGGGATGGTCAACTTCTGAAGTTCCTCTTGGGTTAAATTTTTAAACTCATCGATTATTTTCCCTTATCATTGCATTTTCTTTATCTTTGAGGCGATTCATAAATCTTATTTATCAGGGTGTTTAACAAGATTCTCAGGCGTGTTACTTTCTGGCAGAAGTCTCATTTAGGAAGCCGCACAATGCTTGTATTGGCAAGCATACTGGTGGGGATTATCTCAGCCTTATCCGCAATCGTCCTGAAGACTTTTGTCCACTTTATGCAGCAGATCTCTGAATATTTTTTCCAGGTTTCAGTGCATCGTATCTGGTATTTCCTGTTACCGGTAATAGGTATTCTGTTGACCGTACTGGTGGTAAGGGTTTTCTTTAGAGGGAAGCTGGAAAAAGGTCTCGGGAGCATCCTCTTCTCCATTGTTCGCAAGTCAGGCCGGGTGGAAAGAAACAAGATGTATTCACACATTATTACAAGTGGAATAACGGTGGGTTTTGGAGGTAGTGCCGGGTTGGAAGCTCCAATAGTCATCACCGGTTCAGCTATCGGGTCCAACATCGCTACACAGCTTGGTTTCGGAGACAAGGAAAGGGTGTTACTTCTTGCTTGCGGGGCTGCCTCAGGAATAGCTGCAGTTTTCAACTGCCCGATCGCAGGTGTCATTTTTGCCACCGAAGTTCTGCTTACCGATATTACTATCCCGCTTTTCATTCCCCTCCTGATATCCACTGCCACCTCCATTATTGTTTCAAAGCTTTTGTACCGGGGACAATTATTTTACCTGATAACCAACGACTGGTACTATCATGCCATCCCCTTCTATATTCTTCTGGGTGTTATCTGCGGATTTTTATCAGTTTACATGACGCGGATCTCTCTTTTTATTGAAGAAAAAATGGAGACGAAGAAGGAGAATTATATCAAGGCACTCGTGGGAGGATTACTGTTATGCTTGCTGATCTTTTTATTTCCTCCGCTGTTTGGTGAAGGATACATCACGGTGACAGCGCTTCTGAAAGGATCTTTTCAGGATATCATGAACAACAGCATTTTCAGCGGGTTCCGTGATAATCCCTGGGGATTGCTCCTGATTGTATTGTCGATTGTCCTGATAAAACCCATCGCTACCGCCCTGACCCTGGGTTCCGGTGGGAATGGAGGTATCTTTGCTCCTTCTCTCTTCACAGGTGCCATGGCTGGTTTCGGACTTGCCTTCCTGGTGAACCTGACTGGCATCAGCGATCTTCACATCAACAATTTTGTGGCAGTGGGAATGGCAGGTATCATGGCCGGAGTAATTCATGCACCGCTTACTGCCATCTTCCTGATTGCAGAGATAACGGGGGGATATGTCCTGTTTGTTCCCCTGATGATCGTTTCAGCACTTTCTTATTTCATCTGCAGATACTTTGAACCCTACTCCATATACACTAAAAAACTTGCTCAAAAAGGACATGTTTTTACCGGCGATAAAGATACTAATGTCCTTCGCCAGATCCTCCTTGACGATCTCATAGAAACAGAATTCTTTCCCTTGCTGGTTACCGATAACTTCGGAAAACTGATTGAGGCATTTACAAATAGTAACCGTAATATTTTTCCTGTTGTGGATTCCGGCAATAATTTTATCGGCGTTATTCAGCTCGATAATGTGAAGGAATTGCTTTTCCGGCCGGAACTTCATAATGACCTGACCATTGGTGATATAGTTACAAAAGATGTCCTTTCGATCGATGCGGGTGAAAACATGGAAGTGGTCATGACAAAACTGGAGAATTCCAATCTTTGGAATATTCCTGTCACACGGAATGGAAAATATATCGGATTTGTTTCCCGGTCAAATGTTCTCTCATTTTACAGAAGGATCCTGAAAAAAACTTCTCCTCTTTTCTGAGAATTCAGACAAAGGATTGAAGATCATATAGCTTTTTGTATACATTATTATCCTCAAGAAGGCCGAAATGAGTGCCACGTTCGACAATCTGACCGTTCTGAAGCACAATGATCTCATCGGCGAATTGTATTGTAGAAAGCCGGTGTGCGATAACAATTGAAGTACGGTTTCGCATAAGATTCTCGATGGCCTGTTGCACCAGCCGTTCCGATTCGGTATCCAATGCAGAGGTCGCTTCATCGAGTATCAGGATTGGCGGGTTCTTCAGCACAGCACGTGCGATGCTGATCCGTTGGCGCGGCCCTCCTGAAAGTTTAGTTCCCCGGTCACAGATATTGGTATAATATCCTTCAGGCATTTTCTCGATAAACTCATGCGCATTGGCTACTTTAGCAGCAGCGATCACATCTTCTTCGCTTACGTTCACCATGCCAAAGGCAATGTTGCTGAAGATCGTATCGTTGAACAATATTGTTTCCTGTGATACAATTCCCATCAATCCTCTCAGGTCCTCGATTACCAGGTTACGGATTGGAATGTCATCAATAAGGATCTCGCCTTCTGAACAATCATAAAAACGGGGTAAAAGGTCCACCATCGTCGATTTTCCTGCACCGGAAGGTCCCACTATTGCAATGGTCTTCCCTTTTGGGATTGTAAGCGAGAAATCTTTAAGTACGTTCTCTTTGTCATACCGGAAATTAATACTACGGTATTCGATTTTGTCAATGAAATTCTTTTTCGTGATAGCATCCGGTTTTTGTTCTATCACTTCCGGAGCAACCAAAACCTGAGTGATCCTTTCGACAGAAGCCGCCCCTTTCTGAATGTTGTAATATGCCTGGGTTATTGATTTGGCCGGGGGCATCAATTGGGAAAAAATACCAAGATACACCAGAAATGCAGCAGCATCGAGTAAATTTCCTTTCGTGAATACCAGGTTTCCACCGTACCATAATACAATGGTCACGACCAGAACACTGAGGAATTCACTGAGGGGAGAAGCCAGGTCGCGCTTACGGTAAAGGCGGATCATCAGCTTGGTATATTCCTGGTTGATCTTTTTAAACCGGTTATCGGCAAAATTGATGGCGTTAAAAGCCTTGATTATCCTTAGCCCGGAGATCGATTCTTCGATCATGGAAAGAATAAACCCCATTCTTTTTTGGCTCTTGTCTGAAGTGCGTTTCAGGCTTTTTCCGATACGACCAATGACAAGGGCGCTGAGTGGCAAAAGAACAAGAACAAAAATGGTCAGGGAAGGACTGAGAGCTAACATGAAAACCAGATAAGCTAACATTGTAATAGGATCGCGGAAGGCCATTTCCAGTGAGCTCATGATCGACCATTCCACCTCCTGAACATCGTTTGTCATCCTGGCTATGATATCGCCTTTTCGCTGTTCGTTATAATAGGACAACGGTAGGATGAGTACTTTTTTATAGAGAGCGTTCCTGAGGTCTTTGACAACACCATTCCTTACAACCGCAAGAAAGTACATCGCCATATAACGGAAAAAATTCTTCAGAAAAAAAAGAATAATTATTATGAGGCCGATGAAGATGAGTATTCTACTGTTTCCATAAATATGGATCAGTTTGCCCGATTCAAAATAAAAATTATCCTTTAATGAATTAAAGTCGGTCAAAACCAGTGGGGGTGCAGATTTAGGGATTTCCATCTGGTTGAACAGCATTTGAAGTATCGGGATGAATAAAGTGAAAGATACCAGCGAAAAGAATACGGCAAAAATGTTAAAAAGAACATTCAGAAAGGCATGCCACCAATAGGGACGGGCGTATCGAAGTATTTTGAAAAAGTTCCTCACCGGTGCAAAGATAAAAGTTTCTCTCTTGAGTTAAACAAGAAAGAAAAGCCGGGAGATAATAAAATTTCATGATCCCTTGAAAGGGAGTAGAATTATTTATCCTGCATCAATACCTAAGTTATTCTTTCGTAAGGTCTGCATAGATTTCAAGTATCTCAGCTTTAAAGCGGGGTGGAGCTTCCAGGTAACCCCAGCCGTTTTCGAGAATTTCAATACTGCCAAACGCTGAATCTGACACAGGGACGATTCCATATGGGATGTTCCTTTCTTTCAGCATTTCTTCCATGTTTTCAGCCTCAAACTCATTGTTAAGATCGAGGATCTTTTCAAATTCATCCATAGGTCGTTATTATTTTATATTGCGAAGATAAACAATTTCTAAACAACATGTTCTATGTCGGGTTATGTGAATACACAATCCCCATCGCCATCCTGGAAGGCAAGATCAGGAAGATCAAGTGTTTTGGGAAGGAAATAGGGACGGAGTATCTTTTTCTTAAAAAGAAATGGAGAATTTGTTTTCCTGATCTCTTCTGATAGCTCCGGATGAAAAACAGTCAGCACATTCAGTTGAAAATCGAGCATGGTATTGAATAAAAACTTTACAAGGATCGATTCCATGCCCTTCGAATAGAATACATAGGGAACAGTCAGGTGATTGTTCCGGATAGCAATCATCATAAATGCACTGATATTGCCGGTATTATCCTGGAATTCCACTTGCTGGTAAAAAAAACGTTTGGAAACCGAAGAAAAATAGTAACGGCGGCTGTCGGCATCTTCTTCCTGTTCCAAAACCCAGGGATACCTTTTGATCCATTCCAGTTCCTGTTTCCCTCTTCTCATTAAATAAAACTGATTATATTCATCGATAAGTTTTCCGGCTTCAGGACTGATCTCCTCGACATATTCATAATGAACATTGCTGTCAATTTTGTAGCCAGGGTAAAAAACCAGTCGGATTGCATTGAAAATATTAAGAATAAAATCAATTGCTTGAAAAACCGGTTTGATCCTGGCGAAAACTCCTCCCCTCGGGGGCAGAATCTCCGACAGGTTGAACCGAAGATAGCCGCGAATCCCGGTCTGTGTTACTGGGTCATGAAAATATCCTGTCCTTTCATATATTTTAAGGGTGCCGGGTTTCATATTTGTGATCATTGCGGTATGATCCCATGCCTTCAGTGCCATATCAAACAACTGCTTTGAAATATTCTTTCCCCTGAACTTCGGATCGATCCAGAAGCAGGATAACCAGGTCATCCGTCTCCATTCTCCCCGGTAAAATATCTTTTCAGGCAAAGCGCCAAGGTAACCGGCAACTTCATCATCTTCAAAGGCAACAAACAATATCTTATCGGAAGCATCGGCACGCGGATTATAAGCATAGGAGAGCGCCCGGTGCTTTGTGACCGGGATATTTTTAAGTTTCGAAAATTGATCCGAGGAAACAAATTCAAGAATGTTACCGGTGTTGTAAACCCTGATCTCCATCCCCTATCGTTTGATCCTATTTTTTCCAAAGATAGCTTTAATCATATAATAAAGATATTCCGTTCCCAGTATCTGTTTAGCATTCAGGGAAGTTCCCTCAAAAGGGATCCGCTGGATGTTTTTCTTAATGGAATCCTGCTTAAGACCTGCTCCTCCAAAGGTCAGATCTGCCATAGGTCTTTCCGGATCAAAAACTTTCTCAAAAAAGGTCTTTTTAACTCCGTAATCGGTGAATGGAAACGAAAACAGTTTTTCTTTTATGCAAAATCTATTGGATACCTGGTCAATACTCTCAGATGTTTGCCTGATTTGCTCATCTTCCTCAAGAAACCTGTATTCGGGATGATCGATGCTGTGTGCGCC
>CAZUYY010000057.1:0-10273 GCA_964624935.1 uncultured Prolixibacteraceae bacterium | reverse complement strand
ATATTCCGGTACGGATGATCTCATACGGAGGCAGTCAGAACAACATTTCATTTCTTATTCCATCAGCATTCAAAAAGCAGGCGCTGAATGCGCTTAGCACACATCTTTTCAATTCCTGATTGCTCTTACTCAATATGTTCAAAGAAGAAACCCTCAGAAAATTTCGTACGATCCCGACTCCATTCTATTATTATGACATGGACCTTCTCAGGGAAACCCTGGCGTCTTGTTCCAGGGAGGCGGGAAGATATGGGTATTTTCTGCATTATGCCCTGAAGGCCAACTCTAATCCGGAGATTCTGTCTTTCATCAGCAAATCAGGTTATGGCGCTGACTGTGTAAGCGGGAACGAAATCAAAGCAGCGATACTTAATGGATTCAAGCCTGGCACTATAATGTTCTCCGGAGTCGGTAAAACGGATGATGAGATCAGATTGGCATTGCAACTGAAGATACAAAGCATTAATGTGGAATCAAGGCAGGAAATGGGAGTCATTGACGATCTTGCCAGGACGATGGGTGTGACTGCTGATGTTTCATTAAGGGTTATCCCCAATGTTGATGCACGAACGCACAGGTATATTACAACCGGCCTTGAGGAAAATAAATTCGGGATACTTCCCTGGGAATTTGATAAGGTTCTCGATAAAATGAAGAACCTGAAGAACCTGCGGGTGAAAGGACTTCATTTTCACATCGGATCACAAATCACCGACCTGGATATCTTCAAAAGTCTTTGTCACCGGGTCAACGAAATCAATGCATGGTTTTATTCAAATCAGATCTTTGCAGAAATTATAAATGTTGGCGGTGGGTTGGGAATTGACTACAGCAACCCTGATAAAAACAGGATCCCGGATTTTTCTTCCTATTTCAGGGTCTTTAAAGATTTTATTGAACTTCAGAGTAACCAGCAACTTCATTTTGAGCCGGGACGGGCGATTGTGGGTCAGTGTGGCAGCCTAATCACCAAAGTTTTATTTGTGAAAAAGGGTGTTAATACCCGCTTTGCTATTGTTGATGCGGGGATGAACGACTTAATCCGGCCTGCCCTATACCAGAGCTATCACAAAATTGAGAATCTTACTTCTGAGGAAAAACCTGAAAAATATGACGTTGTTGGTCCAATCTGTGAATCTTCCGACTGCTTTGGTAAGTCTGTCTTATTGCCGAAAACAAGCAGGCATGACATTCTCGCTATCAGATCAACCGGGGCATACGGACAAACAATGGCTTCGCAATATAACCTTCGCGATTTTGCAGCAACGGTTTATTCAGATGGTGAATAATAACGTTGATTAATGAAAGAACATTTCAGGAATAATTGGTTCTATTACCTTGGTGGATTTTTCATTTTAAGCATCATATTATATGAAGCAAGGGGAATTAATGATTTTGATATTTTTTTTTACGCATCACGAGATCTGTTAGCAGGCAAAAACATTTACCTGATCAGATACCATGAATGGTATCATTATTATTACTCGATTTTATTCGCCTTTTTACTGTCACCTTTTTTAGAACTTCCTTTATATTTTGTCAAAGTACTCTGGCTTATTCTGAATGTGTTTTTTATTTACAGAATATGGAAAATTCTTGTAACCTGGCTCCCTTTCAAACTTTTAAACAGAAAACTGAAATCGTGGTTTATCGTGCTATCATTTATTTTTATCCTGCGGTTCTTAAGAGATAATTTTCATCTTGGCCAGGTCAATATTTTTCTTTTGTACCTTGTATTAGAGGGTTTGTTCCTGATTTCCAAAAATAAAAGAGTTTCAGGAAGTCTTTTGATTGCCCTTGGTATTGATGTTAAACTTTTGCCGCTTCTTGTACTAATGTATCTTATATATAGAAAGGAATGGAAATCTGTTTTCTGGATCCTGGGATTCATTGTTGTTTTTCTATTTTTACCAGGAATAATTCTTGGGTTTGATTTTAACAATAGTTTGCTGATTGAACGATGGCATCTTCTCAATCCCATGAATCAAGAACATATTCTCGATACAACGGAAACAAGTTTTCATTCCATAACCTCGCTTTTAGCAACATTATTAGTAAAAAATTGTGACGATTTGCATGCTTTACCTTTGAGAAGAAATATTGCCGATATCTCAATAACCAGTTTGAATATTATAATTAATTTAGTCAGAGGGGCTTTTCTGTTATTCTCTTTGTATTTCTTAAGAACAGGAACTATCAGAAAACCGGTGGGAGCCCTTCAACGATTATACGAAATAAGTTATCTGTGTGTAATTACACCGCTTCTCTTTCCGCATCAGCAGCATTATGCTTTCGTCTTTATTTTTCCTGCATCTACCTACCTGTTATTCTATCTGTTGTATCTATATTTCGACAATAAAGCCCGTGACACAATCAAAAACATAAAGCTTAAAAAGATCACCCTGATTGTATTCTTAAGCATTGTCTATTTCCTGACGAATAGTCATTTTATCCTTGGTCAGTTCAATGACATTTATGACCACTATAAGACATTGACTTATGGAGTACTGATTTTAATAATCCTGTTAGCTCTAAGTAAACCTGATAAGATCCTTAAAAAGGAGCAAATCATTAATAACAGTCTATAGGGCACAAGGGGAGGAGAATAAAAGCTTTACTTGAAAGAAAATCTCAACTGTTTGGTCACTTTATTTGTATTAGCGAGCTCATTATTTTCTGAAGAATTTCCGGTGTTGCTTCTTTGTCCGCCACCATGCATGCCACTTCCACCCATTCCACCGCCACGATGACCGCCGCCCATACCGCCACCTCCAAATCCTCCGCCACCCATACCTCCTCTACCGCCCATTCCTCTGCTGCCACCAGCTCCTTCATGGGTTTGAGGGGCAGGAACCCCGTTTACTTTAATCTCGTAACTAAAAACCTTGTTAGAATCAGCAGATGTCAATTCATCTTTAAAAAAAGTGCGAAATGGAATAACTGCTTCATAATACATTATTCCAAGGCTATCCAGATCCATTGCTGCTAAAATTCCATAGGATGTATTAAACAGAGACAGAATTCCACCCAGAGGGGGCTTAAAACCGACCAATTCAAGCTCTTTTGCCTGTATTAAAAGGTTTTGTGCCATTGATGAATGCTCCGGCCTTTCTTTTGGATTTCTTCCGGCTTGGGATTCGCCTCTGTTGCGCATGGTCATTTGATGATTTGCAATCGGGTAGATCAGTGCTATCGGAAATGATTTTTTGCCTGAGGTATCTATCCTGAATTCCATTCCGCCCCTGAGAATTTTAATCTGTTCCGTCACATCTGAGATCTTCATACATAGGTACAAATTCCTTCGATCATTAGTAATAGTATAATTGATCTTGCTTTTATCGTTATAAAACCGCAAGGGGTTCGACCATTCCGGAATTTTTCCATCAACGGTCACCTTGTTGCTTTGCCAATCAAGTGAGTCATAAATTTTATGTGAACAGGAAGAAAAAAGGCATAATACTAAAAATGCGAGACTAATCTGTTTCATTTTAAACCCCGGATTATAAATATGATTAAATTGAGAAGACTTGACATTGTCCGCAAATATTGTACCATAGTATCTGATCAGGAAATTCTTTATTTGAAATAAAAAAGATATTACTTCAGATACCCGGTTTTGATTATCGGGATTTTTTGTTTGAATGCAGGTTCTGTTAATTATACTTTAGAAAAAAAACAAATTTAGCGACTACCTTTGCCTTAAATTTGAATTAATGAACCAATTAAAGCTAAAAAAATGAAAAGAGCAGCCTTATTCATAATGTTTGGTCTATTTTTTATCCCGCTGTTAGCACAACAACCAGAACTGGGATTACCCGGGGATAATTTAAATTTGTACGGAGTATTGAACATTTTCCAGAATTCCCCGACATTGGAAGAATTCGAAAGCAGACTGAATTCTCCGGATTCAAAGGTGAATAACCTTGATCTGAATGGAGATGGTCAGATCGATTATATTCATGTTATAGACAATGTGAATGGATCAATTCATGATATTGTACTCCGTGTAGATATAAATGAGACTGAAACCCAGGATGTAGCGGTTATTGAAGTGGAGAAGTTTGCAAACAATCAGGTACACATTCAAATTATAGGTGACCCGGCATTATACGGTAAGGATTATATTGTGGAACCCCGGCAAAATACACCTAACCCCGGCTACCGGGGGAATGTAGAAGTTAACACAACTTATTATGCACCCGCCTCATGGCCAATTATGGGATTTATGTTTGCACCTGCTTATGTAATCTGGAGTTCGCCTTATCATTGGGGATATTATCCACATTATTGGCACCCCTGGAGTCCGATAAGTTATAGTGTTTACTATGGTTATCATCGTCCTTATTATCATTATTACGCAAGGACCTATACATATAGCTCTCCTGCAGCTCATGCTTTTTATGCTCCACACAGAGTAAGTTCTGTTTATGTACATCAAAGATATCCTGCCCCAAGCCATGCACCCTTACCAGGCAATCGTACGGAGACTTCTCCTATACATAAAGAACCAACCCCGGCAAATCGTCCGACTGAAAAGATCCATCAAACACCAAATAATCAGACCAGGCAGATAAATCAGACATCGCGTCCTGCTAATAACCAACCCAGACAAATCAACAACCAGCAACGTCCGGCAAATAATCAACGCGGGAAAGTAAATAAGAACGCTCATCCTGCTAATCATTCTGTTTCTCACCAAGCCAGGACTAATTCTGAGAAAAAAGAACCCGAACGAAAATGAGAAAATTTATTAATTATCTGTTAATAACCATTTTCATCCTGATCATACCTTTCGCATTGCGGGCACAGGTTTTACAGGATGCAATGAAGATCGTTGACAATGGCAAGGGAGGGTTGACGGAAAAAGATGCCGCTGATGGTATAAGGGAGGCCCTGGTTAAGGGCACCGGTCAGAGCGTGGCCCTTGTCTCAAAGGTCGATGGGTATTTTTTAAACCCGGAAATTAAAATTCCTTTTCCGGAGAATGAAAAAACAATCGAATCCAAACTACGCGCTATTGGACTTGGCAGCAAAGTAGATGAAATGATCCGGACGATTAATCATGCGGCAGAAGATGCAGCAAAGAATGCACAGCCAATCTTCGTTTCTGCAATTAAAGGGATGAATATTTCAGATGCTTTGCAAATCATTAAAGGGAAAAATGATGCTGCGACACAGTACCTTGCCAAAACAACTACGCCTGAGCTCAAGGCAAAATTCAGCCCGGTCATAAAATCTTCTCTTGATAAAGTAGATGCTACCCGGCTATGGGCTGAACTGATTACGGCATATAACCAGCTTCCATTTGTGGCCAAAAAAAACCCGGATTTAACTGCTTATGTTACAGATAAAGCAACCAGCGGTTTGTTTACGATGATCGCAAAAGAAGAATTTAAAATCAGGCAAAATCCTGCAGCCCGTACAACAGAACTATTGAAGAAGGTTTTTGGTCAGTAGAAAAACAGATTGTAAAATTGTAAAATGGCAGGATGGCAAAACATTGAATTCTGAATTATGAAACGAATTTTGCTGGGTTTTCTTTTTGTATTGTTTTCTGGAATGATTATGGCACAGGGTATTGTCAGCGTAAACCCATCTTCATCCCCTGTCAATGATACAGGAGTGAACATAACTATTCTTCTTGATTCGATCCTGGCGCCACCTGACACTGTACATCCATTATCCGTCAACATCGGTCCATCGCTTGGATCAAACATCACACGGAATAATATGACTATTTATGCGACTTTTAATTTTAATCATATGATTTCCGGGATATTCGATGTTGATGTGGTTTTTCCCGGACCACCCACTAATCCCACAGTCTATCTGACGATCTCCGCTGCTTTTACGGTCACTGATACCGTCACATCATCATGGACCATAGTCGGTACTAATGTGACTCACTGTTATGATACGGTCCAGGTAATTAATTGTCCTGCAGATTCGAGCGCACCCTTTTTCGGCCAGACAAACGGGATCACTCCTTCTTATGTAAACAATGGCGATGGCACTATCACCGATCTTAAAACGGGATTGATGTGGCAACGTGATCCGGGAGCAAAAACATCATATATTGATGCTCTTTCGGGAGCTTCAACGCTGACTTTGGGCGGATATAATGACTGGAGAATGCCCACCATCAAAGAGCTCTATTCACTAATAGAATTTACAGGTACGGATCCAAGCGGCGTTTCTAATGGGACACCTCTTTCACTTCTGACTCCATTTATCGATACAAACTACTTCATTTTTCATTACGGCGATACCACCAGTGGCTACCGGATTATAGATTCGCAATATTGGAGCTGCACTGAGTACGTATCCACTACAATGGGATCGAACCATTCGGTTTTCGGGGTTAATTTTGCTGATGGCCGGATAAAGAGCTATCCACGGCAAGGAGGCTCACCAACCACTGGCGATACAAAACAATATGCACAATATGTGCGTGGAATGAGGGGATATGGACTAAATCATTTTGTGGATAACGGCGACAGTACGATCACCGATTACCGGACCCAATTAATGTGGTGTAAAGGAGATTGCGGTCACGGGGTTGACTGGCAGGAGGCTCTGGCATGGGTGCAGATGAAAAATTCACAACACTGGCTTGGTTATAACGACTGGCGACTACCAACTACCAAAGAACTGGAAAGCATTGTTGATTATTCACGTTCACCATCAACGACCAATTCACCGGCAATCGATCCGGTCTTTCATTGTTCAGAAATAACTAATGAAGCCAATCAAACTGATTATCCATTTTACTGGGCATCGACCACACATTACAATTATACACTTGAAGCAAGGAATGCGACTTATGTATCATTTGGCCGTGCAATGGGATATATGAATAGCACATGGCAGGATGTCCATGGCGCCGGCGCCCAACGGAGCGATCCGAAGCAGGGAAATCCGGGAGACTATCCATATGGACGTGGTCCGCAGGGTGATGCGATCAGGATATACAATTATCTCCGTTGTGTAAGGGATCTGACATACCCGGCAGGAATTAATCAACCGTCAAATGATCCTCTGAATATAAACGTTGCACCCAATCCGGCCCATGGAGAATTTATGATAACATTCAATTTGCAACAGGAACAAAGGGTAAGGATTGAATGTTACAACACATCCGGGGACATCATTTTCACCTCAGATATCGGTATGCAATCAAAAGGTGAGCACAAATCAACTGCGACAATTTCTTCCGGTGCGGGCGTTTATTTCCTTAAAATCATTGCCGGGACTGCAATTGCTGTTAAAAAAGTGGTGATCCTTTGAAAACAAATGGCAGAGAAACTATTCCCACCATTATACCCTTTTACCATTTCCTACTGCTTACCAAGCCATTCATACCATTCAGCCATTCCATCTGCGGTTTTTGCCGACATCAGGATGAATTCAAGGGCGGGATTCAATTGACGCGCTGAATTCATGACTGTTTCCACCTTGAAATCGACATAGGGTAGCAAGTCGGTTTTATTGATAATGCAGAGATCTGCAGATTTGAACATATAGGGATATTTCAATGGCTTATCATCTCCTTCGGTCACGCTGATCACCAAAACCCGTTTCTTTTCCCCAAGGTCAAACAAGGCAGGGCAAACAAGATTACCGACATTCTCAATAAAAAGTATTGATTGATTTTCGACTTCAATTTTCTTCAATGCAGTCTGGATCATCTTTGCATCAAGATGACAACCTGACCCGGTATTGATTTGTATGGCAGGAGCCCCCGCCTTCTCAATGCGATCGGCATCCCGGGTAGTTTGCTGATCTCCTTCGATGACGAAAATTTTATTGGATGAGGTCAGGGTACGAATGGTTTGCTCAAGAATGGTTGTTTTACCAGACCCCGGAGAACTGACCATGTTAAAACAAACTATTTTTTTTCCTTCAAAATAACCACGGTTCCATTCTGCCAGCCGATTATTCTCCGAAAGGATATCCACATTAAGGTCGATTACTTTTTTAGTAGCATGTTCGTGGGGATGAGTATGCTAGTGACCATTATGCTCGTGCTCATGTTCATGGGTGTAATTATGCTCATGACTGTTTCCCTGAGGATGATCATGGTCGTGGTGTTGTCCGGGTTCGTGAATATGAAATTCATCTGATTTCACGCAGCCGCATGTATCACACATTTTGATTGAATTTGTACTGGTTATTAACTTGTTTTTTAAGAATATGTTGTTGCTTCATGTTGTCACTAATGATACGACCCTGAATTCCTGTCCGTCCATGATCTCTGAAGTGAAAGATTTGCAATGGGGACATGGATCAAAGAATGTTTTCATCTTAAATTCCAGATTACAGGATCTGCATCGTCCTTTGCCCGGAGTATGATTGATTTTTATTACCGCATTTTCAAGAAGGGTGTCTTTTACCACCATTTGAAGAGCAGAAAGAAAAATATCTGCCTCCACACCGGAAAGATCGCCGATTTCGATCAGGACTTCCTCAACACAGGTAACCCCATTTTTATCGGCCTCGCGTTTAACCAGGTCGATCACATCCATCGCCAGTGATAATTCATGCATACTGTTCCGATTTAACAAATCCGTGGTAACGGATCGCCTGTTAAAGTATCAATGATACGACGGCCTCCGGATGAAGTGTTCAGTACTACTTTCCCCGGGTGATCCCCGGTAAACCGGCCAATGATTGCACTTTGACTTCCCAATTCGTTTTTCTTCATTATTTCTATAATGTGTTCACTTTCAAACGGGTCAGCTATAATTAGAACCTTTCCTTCATTGGCAATATAAAGCGGATCGAAGCCAAAAAGTTCACACATCGCACTAACGCCTTTACTGACAGGCAATGCAGATTCGTCAAGTTCAATGCCAAGTCCGGCTTTCCCTGCCAGTTCGTTCACCACAGTAGCTACACCGCCTCTGGTAGGATCGCGCATGAATTTCACCCCCGACGCTTTATCAAGCACATCCCGTATAAGATGATTTAAAGAAGCACAATCGGACGTAACCTTGGTTTTAAAATTAAAACTTTCACGTGCACCCATCACCGCCATGCCATGATCGCCCATTGTTCCATTGATAATAACGACATCTCCGGGGCGGATATTTCCGGCTTTGCTTATTAAAAGGTTTTTCTTTTTCACGCTGCCTATTCCCGCGGTATTTATAAATATTTTATCGCATTTTCCTTTATTTACAACTTTGGTGTCGCCGGTCACGATAGTTACCTTAGCTCTTTTTGCCTCTTCAGACAGCGAACTCACAATCGTCTCAAGATCCCTCATAGAAAGCCCTTCTTCAATGATAAAAGAAACGCTGATAAAACAGGGATCGGCGCCTGATACTGAAAGGTCGTTCACCGTCCCGCAAACTGCCAGTTTACCAATATTTCCCCCGGGAAAGAACAAAGGATCGATCACAAATGAATCAGTGGTAAACGCCATTTCTGGTGAATTGACCGGAAGGATGGCGGCATCAGTTTGTTCATCCAGGATTGGATTCTTAAAATATTTAAGAAATAAATTCCCGATGAGATCATGCATCATACGGCCGCCATTCCCATGGCTTAGTAATATTTTCTTTTCACCAATACTCATGAACGGTATTTATAATAGGTGGCACATGTCCCTTCAGACGAGACCATACATGCTCCGATGGGATCAGAAGGAGTGCAGGTCTTAGCAAAGAGGTTGCATTCGACAGGTGTTTTTAAACCCCTGAGAATTGATCCACAGATGCAGCCTTTTGGATCGACCGGTTCAGGGACACTTATTGTAAATTGTTTTTCAGCGTCATAAACGGAAAAATCCTCATTGATCCTGAGTCCGCTGTCAGGAATAATATCAAGTCCCCGCCATTTGTCGTCTTTCAGTTCGAATACCTTCCCCATCAAATCTTGTGCGATCTTATTCCCTTCATGATGAACGACCCGCTTGTATTGGATCTCCACCTTTGGGGAGCCGGACTCGATTTGTTTCACCAGCATAAGGATAGCCTGCATCAAATCAACCGGTTCAAACCCTGCGACGACAACCCCCAACCTATAGACATTTGCCAGATCGTTATAAATATTTGTTCCGGTTATGGCGCTCACATGACCGGGAGCAATAAATCCATCGATCTTTACCCCATCCTCGACGAGTGCCTTCATAACCGGAGGCATAACTTTATGTGCACTAAACACAAAAAAGTTGGTTAGTTGCTCGTTCTTTGCCTCGAGAATGACTGCTGCAGTGGCAGGAGCGGTTGTTTCAAACCCTATTCCAAGGAAAACGACTTTTTTTTCGGGG
>CAZUYY010000056.1:0-10356 GCA_964624935.1 uncultured Prolixibacteraceae bacterium | reverse complement strand
CCGGCGGAGGAGAAAAGATGGCAAAATGGTAAGATGGTAAAATGGTAAAAATTCAATAACCAATAACTAACACCCAACACTCAATACCCAACACCCAATACCCAAAACCTAATCTCCAATATCAAATTGAGCATGATAGTTCGTACATTTGTTGACATCAAAAGAATCCAAAATGTTAAAATATCCGGTTACATTTCTATTAATTGTCATAACCTGCATGGCATCTGCCCAGGTTAAATGCGGGGCGGAAAGAACCAACTTGTATTATATGCATCTCAAGCATAAAAACATTGCGGTGGTGGCCAATGCTGCTTCGTTGGTGGGGAAGGTGAATGTGGTTGATACTCTTTTGCACAGCGGGTTGAAAGTTGAAAAGATATTCTGTCCCGAGCATGGCTTCCGGGTTTTTTCGGATGCAGGACAGTCAATTAAAAACACGATAGATTCAGCCACAAAGCTCCCGGTGATCTCTCTTTATGGAAAGAAAAAGAGGCCTGATCCGGCTGACCTGAAAGATGTCGACATCGTGGTGTTTGATCTTCAGGATGTGTGTGTACGTTGTTTTACCTACCTTTCAACGCTGTCGTACATGATGGAGGCCTGTTCAAAGGCAAATATCCCATTCATGGTTTTTGACAGGCCCAACCCGAATGGGTTTTATATTGATGGCCCGGTACTGGATTCTGCTCTCTTTTCATTTGTGGGTCTGCATCCCGTTCCCCTTGTTTATGGGATGACCATTGGCGAATATGCAAAAATGGTGAATGAAGAAGGGTGGCTGAAAGACCGGATGATCTGTGATTTACAGGTAATTCCAATGGAAAACTATACCCATCAGACCCAGTATGCCTTGCCTGTGAGTCCGTCTCCAAATCTTAAAGACATGAATGCGGTATATCTTTATCCATCACTTTGCCTTTTTGAAGGCACCATTATCAGTGTCGGAAGGGGCACAACTTTTCCTTTTGAAGTTTATGGACATCCTTCATTCAAGGGATTTTCTTTCGATTTTACGCCAAAGCCTTTGAAAGGCGGCACAATACCATTGTATAATGAACAGCTTTGCCGGGGAATAGACCTTCGCGGTTTTTATAAGACCCATCCGCGGTTATTTGGCAGGCTCAATCTTACCTGGCTCATCATGGCCTTCAAGAGCCTTGGAAGCGATCCACATTTCTTTAACGATTCATTCGACCGGCTTGCCGGGACATCCGATCTCAGGAAGCAGATCATAGATGACAAGAATGAGCAGGAAATCCGTCTGGGATGGCAGGAAGGATTGGAGAAATTTAAAGAGATACGCAAAAAGTACCTGCTCTATCCGGAATAACTAATTATTTTCGTCCGGGGTAGACTTTCAGGGCTTCTTCGAGGCATTTCATTGCGTTCCTGAGATCGTTCACATTCAGCACGTAACTGATGCGAACCTCATCCATACCCCGGCTTTTCGTTGAATAAAATCCGGTGGCAGGTGCAAACATCACGGTTTGTCCTTCATAACTAAAGTTTTCAAGAAGCCACTGGCAGAATTTGTCTGAATTATCGATGGGCAGACGTGCCATTGCATAGAAAGCCCCACCCGGTTCCGGGCAAAAACATCCCGGCATTTTATTGATGGAATCAACGACGATCTTTCTTCTGTCATGATATTCTTCCAGTACTTTTTTAAAGTAGCTGTCTGGGGTATTGATGGCTTCTTCGCCTGCGATCTGTCCAAATGTCGGGGGACTTAACCGTGCCTGTGCAAATTTCATTGCGGTGCAGATGACCTCTTTATTTTTCGAGATCAGCACTCCGATACGGGCGCCGCATGCGCTGTAACGCTTTGAGATGGAATCGAGCAGTATTACGTTCTGTTCGACACCTTGCAGGTTCATTACGGAATAATGCTGATGGCCATCGTAAACGAACTCACGGTAAACCTCATCGGAGAACAGGAAAAGATCATGTTCCAGTACGATCTCGCGTAACGACTCCAGTTCTTTTTGCGAATAAACATAACCGGTAGGGTTATTGGGGTTGCAGATCATTATGGCCTTGGTACGCGGTGTAAGTGCATCTTCAAAGGCACTGATGGGAGGAAGTGCAAATCCGTTCCCGATGACTGAATCGATCGGTTTCACCACTACGCCTGAAGTCAATGAGAACCCATTGTAATTGGCATAGAAGGGTTCGGGGATGATGATCTCATCTCCGGGGTCAAGGCAGCTGTTCATGGCAAAGAGGATGGCCTCAGAGCCGCCTGTAGTGACGATCATCTCATCGGGAGTAACATTAATTCCAACCTTCTGATAGTACTCGACAAGTTTTTTTCTATAGGAGATCATTCCGGCAGAATGGCTGTATTCTAAAACCTTCAGATCGATATTCCTGATCTTGTTCATGACATTCTCAGGAGTTTCGATATCCGGTTGACCGATGTTGAGATGATAAACTTTCGTTCCTCTTTTTTTGGCTTCGTCTGAAAAAGGAACCAGCTTCCTGATTGGGGAAGCTGGCATCATTTTTCCTTTGAGTGAAATATGGGGCATGATCAGGTTTATTTCTGAATCGGTGTCGCGCTGTTGTCGTTAGTCTTTTCAGGCACCTTTTCAGCGGGTTTTGCAATTACGTTGCCTTTGATTGAAAGAATCACGCGGGCAGTTTTTGCATTGGAAGTAACTGTTATCGTTTTATTGATCGGGCCAACGTTGTGTGTGGAATAAGTAACTTTTATTACATCGCCTTTACCGGGCAGAACAGGTTCCTGTGGCCATGTGGGGACTGTGCATCCGCATGAGGATACAGGTTTCTGAAGGATCAGAGGTTCTTTACCGGTATTTGTGAATTTAAATTCACAGGTGGCGTCGCTGCCCTGGACAACCGTTCCATAATCGTGAACTGTTTTGTCAAAAGAAATTTCAGGAGCATTCGGATCAGCAGGAGGTGCCGGGGTACCAGCATCCTGGGCATGCAGCGTAAACGCTGCAAAGAGCATAATTACGAAGGAAATAATTACTTTTTGCATATTCTCTTGGTGTTAAGGTTAATGTTCTTTTTAAGGGTACAAAATTAATAAATAATTATGAATTATGAAATATGAATTATTTGACAAAGAAAATTGTGGATTCTGTTTTAATTTTGTTTTCCGGATAAAGTTCTGAACTTTGTACCTTGTTGATTAAAAAAACTAACCACTTTTAATCATCAGAACCCCACCCCCGGCCCCTCTCCCAAGAGGGAGGGGAGTTAAATATCAGTTCTATGAGAAAAAATTCAATCGTCCAGTTGCTATTACTCTGTTTACTGTTAGTTTCCTGTTCAAATCATGTTACTACAACAAAAGTTTCAACAGTATCAACCAGTAAAACAATTGGTGTGACTTCGCCACCCTGCATCGTTTATAAGACACGGTCGGATTATTCGATGTATGTGCCGGTGATGATGTCGGCTGATAAAAGCAAAATTGAATCCTATCCGGATATCAGGGACATTTATTATGAGGGAAAGTTTGCTTTGCCTACTCTGCTTGAGAATGGTTATCTTCTCGATAACCGGGGCATCGGACCGCAGGTCGCCTTTCTCTGGTACACTTATGAAGATTACAGCAAATTATCACATACTCCTACGGTTGAGGATCTTATGACGGGGTTGCAGGATAGAGATCCCCTGGTTGAGATGTATCAATGCGGGCAAAGAAGCCAGTATACCAATATTGAACAGGAGTTGAATGACCTGATAAAGTCGGGAAAACTTAGTACTTGTAAGAAATTAAAGTGAGTTTTAGATAATTATTACCTTTGTAAAAAATTAACCGGATAAATTGTCAGCCTCTTTCGAGAAGATCAGTGAATTGACCGGGAAACAGTTGTATTATAGTTTCCTGGCGGGTGCACAGCGCATATTTGAAAATCAGAAGCTGTTGAACAGGATCAATGTCTTTCCTGTAAATGATGCGGATACAGGAACCAATCTGGCTTCGACCATGCGTTCGATCATGGATGCTATCATTCCCACCGATAACCTTAAAGAAACCGCTGTTGCGCTGGCTGATGCTGCCCTGACCGGAGCGAGGGGGAATTCGGGAATTATTTTCGCACAATTCCTATATGGATTCGGGAATGAAATCAAGACCGGGCAGACGGTAGATATTAAATCGTTTGCAGAAAGCATGCGCAATGCCGTGACTTATGCCTATGAGGCTATAGCAAATCCCCTGGAAGGGACAATCCTTACAGTTATAAAAGATTGGGCAGAGTACCTGTATGCTTTAAAAGATATCATTGATGATTTCATAAAATTGCTGTTCGAAGCCTATGAAAGGGCTCAGCAATCACTTGCAGAAACTACCGCAAAATTGCCTGTTCTCGCGCGTTCGCATGTGGTGGATGCAGGAGCCAAAGGTTTCGTTGTTTTTCTCGAGGGGATCCTTGATTTCTTTACAAAAGGAGGGACCAAGCCTGTTTCAATAACTGAACATGTTGCCGAAAACGAACAGGAAGAAATCATTACTCATGATGAGATAACCTTCCGATATTGCACGGAGGCCATCATCAGTTCTGACAACATTGATAAAGCGAAGATAAGCAGGACCATCAAGGTTTGCGGGGATTCGCTGGTAGTGGCAGGTTCTCCCCAGAAAGTGCGGATCCATATTCATACTGATTTTCCTGCCGAACTTTTTTCCTATCTGCGACGGTTTGGAAGTATTACCTATCAGAAAGTGGATGATATGGTGATGCAGCATGAGATTTTGAGTAACCGGAAAAGCGACATTGCAATTCTTACAGATTCATGCTGTGATTTGCCAAAAGAGGTTGTTGACCGTCTGCAGATCCATATGGTCCCTCTAAGTATCCATTTCGGCGAGACCTTTTACCTGGACCGCTATACCATTCAGCCCGAACAATTTTATTCGCTGATGGCAAAAGCAGAACAAAACCCGACATCGGCCCAGCCTTCGATCCGTGAGTTTCAGAATAAGTATGAATTCCTCTGTTCTCATTATGACTCTGTGATCGCTGTGAGCCTTGGAAAAGGATTAAGCGGGACTTACAACAGCAGTTTACAGGCTGCTAAAGAAATTTCAGAAAGGACAGGTAAAAAGATCGATGTGATTGATTCCAATACGGTCACAGGTGCTCAGGGTCTGATTACCCTGCGACTGGCTGAGGCAATCGAAAAAGGAATCACACACGAAGAGATCCTTCCGGAGATCAATAAATGGGTTAAAAAGACCCACGTACGGGTGACCGTTACGACATTGAAATATATTATCCGCTCAGGCCGTGTAAATGCATTTAAAAGCTTTATAGCCCGATTGCTTGACCTGAAACCTGTGATCGTTATCAATGAGGAGGGGAAGACTGATTTGGCTTCAAAATCATTTACTGAGAAAGCAAGTATGAAGAAGGCGATCCGGAGTATTGAGAAGATAGCACAAAAGAACAAGATCTGGGGTTATACAATAACCCATGCCAGCAATCCCCGGACGGCAGAATGGTTTGCCACTCAGATGGAAAGAATCACAGGTCAAAAACCAGTCTTCATTGCGTCCGCCTCTCCTGCACTCTGTGCTAATACTGGGCCGGGAGTGGCGTGTGTGTCGTTTATGCTGGAATAGCCCCACCCCCGGCCCCTGTTGTGGCAAAGGACCCCACCCCCGGCCCCTCCCCCAAGAGGGAGGGGAGAAAGGTTGTAAAAAGATTTAGACATTAATTCTTCATTTTTCATTTATGATACTTATCCTCCAGGTTTCCGCTGTCATCTTCATTTATATGAGTGTCGTGTTCCTGATTGCATGGGCAAAGAAAGATAATTCTATTGTTGATGACTTCTGGGGATTGGGATTTATCGTTATTGCCGGTTTTTCGTCGTTTTGGAATGGGAGGATCGATCTTCATAAGATCCTGATGAATCTTTTGGTAATCGTCTGGAGTTTACGGCTCAGCATCCATATATTGATCAGGAACTGGGGGAGAGGAGAGGATTTCCGATATAAGGCATGGAGGGATACCTGGAGATACTTTATGTTACGAAGTTTTTTCCAGATCTTCATGCTGCAGGGCATATTCATGCTGATCATTGCATTTCCTGTCTATTATGTGAATAGCGCCTCAGCCGTTAACATTTCACTATCGGATTATCTTGGGTTGGTGGTTTTTCTTATTGGATTTATATTTGAAGCAGTTGGTGATCATCAACTGAAAGTGTTTAAAAAAGATCCTGAAAATAAAGGGAAACTCATGACCAGGGGACTTTGGAGTATCACCCGTCATCCCAATTATTTCGGGGAATCGTTGATCTGGTGGGGCATTGCTTTCTTTGCGCTTAATTATCCGGGAGGATGGGAAACATTTCTCAGCCCGGTTGTGTTGACTCTCCTGCTTCGATTTGTATCCGGTGTTCCGATGTTGGAACAGAAGTACAAAGGGCGTCCTGATTGGGAAGAATATAAGAAAAGAACGGCTGCTTTCGTGCCTTTCGTAAAGTTTCTTTAGCGGGATTCCGCCTTTTTTGATATTTTCGCAGAAAACAATTTCATGATCAACCAGCAATTGATAAGCCCCCGGAGCATTGTTGTCGTCGGGGGTTCGAACGATGTCCATAAACCAGGCGGGGCGGTATTAAGGAATGTTCTCGAAGGTGATTTCAAGGGAGAGCTTTATGTTACGAATCTTAAGGAATCGGAGGTGCAGGGAATTAAAAGTTTTCCTGATCCTTCTCTTTTACCTGAGGTTGATCTTGCCATCATCGCTATCGCAGCCAAATACATTCCCGAGACTGTTGATCTTTTAGCTAACCAAAAAAATACCCGTGCATTTATAATACTCTCTGCCGGGTTTTCTGAAGAGAATGCGGCGGGGAAAGTCCTTGAGCAGAAGGTACTGGAAAGCATCAATAAAGTCGGGGGTTCACTGATCGGCCCGAATTGCATTGGGGTGCTGACTACAAATTATCAGGGGATATTTACGAGACCCATACCAAAACTGGACCCAAAGGGTTGTGATTTTATCTCAGGTTCGGGAGCTACGGCCTGTTTTATAATGGAATCTGGGATCCCGAACGGCCTGACATTTTCCAGTGTGTTCTCGGTCGGTAACAGCGCGCAGATGGGTGTGGAAGATGTTTTACAATATCTGGATGAGACTTTTAATCCTGAGAAGAGTTCAAGGGTGAAGCTCATCTATATGGAAAATCTTTCCAAGCCTCAATTATTGCTGAAACATGCTTCATCGCTTTTGAGAAAAGGATGTAAAATTGCGGCTGTTAAGGCA
Organism: uncultured Prolixibacteraceae bacterium; assembly: GCA_964624935.1. Classification (GTDB taxonomy): domain Bacteria; phylum Bacteroidota; class Bacteroidia; order Bacteroidales; family FEN-979; genus FEN-979. The sequence continues at coordinate 3,100 of CAZUYY010000056.1, read as the reverse complement.
GGGTCATCCGAGGCAGGGAGCAGGGCGGCTTCTTCCCATACAGGGGCCTTGGCCAGTCCGGATGTGGCGGTGGATGCTCTTTTCAGGAAAGCAGGCATCGTAAGGTGTTTCGGAAGGGAAGACCTTATCGCAGTGGCCTCTATATTCATGCATCCTGAAATGAAGGGGAAAAATATAGCCATTGTGACCCATGCAGGCGGGCCGGCAGTCATGCTTACCGATGCCCTGTCAAATGGTGGAATTGACGTCCCTCATTATGAAGGGCCTGATGCAAAAGAATTGCTTTCACAACTTTTCCCGGGATCATCTGTGGCAAATCCCATCGATTTCCTTGCTACCGGGACTGCCCAACAGCTTGGCATTATCCTTGATTATTGCGAAACAAGGTTTGATGCGGTTAACGGAGTTGCAGTGATATTCGGTACACCCGGGCTGAATGAGGTATTCGATGTATACTCGGTTCTTAATGAGAAAATGAAAACGGCTGTAAAACCAATCTTCCCGATCCTTCCTTCTGTTCTTACTGCTGCCCATGAGATCGACGAATTCATTTCAAGAGGAAGAATATTTTTCAGAGATGAAGTGGTTTTCGGGAAGGCATTGGCAAGAGTTTGCAATACACCCCGTCCTTTTGAAGAGAATTTAAGTGTGGTGGAAACTGATCATCAGAGGATCAGGAAAGTCATCGACCAGGCGAAAGATGGCTATCTTTCACCGGCTGAAATTCGTGAATTACTGGATGCAAGCGGCATAAGGAGAGCAGGTGAAGCAGTTGTGATTACTTCAGATCAAGCTGTGGCGCAGGCAAAATTGCTGGGTTTCCCGGTTGTAATGAAGGTCGTAGGCCCTATACATAAATCGGATGTGGGCGGAGTTGTCCTGAATGTGAAAGACGCAAAAACAGTTACTGCCGAATTTAACAGGATGATCCGCATCAAGGATACGACATCTGTCCTGATCCAGCCGATGCTTTCGGGTATCGAATTATTTACCGGGGCCAATTATGAGCCAAAATTCGGACATATGATCCTTTGCGGTCTCGGCGGGATCTTTATCGAGGTATTGAAAGATGTGACTGCCGGCTTAGCCCCAATCGGCATGGAAGAAGCCCTTTTTATGATCCGGAAATTGAAGGGATATAAGATCATCCAAGGCGTGCGGGGACAAGAAGGGGTTAATGAGGAAATGTTTGCAGATGTGATCCTCAGGCTTTCTGCCTTGTTAAAGTCAGCGCCTGAGATCATAGAACTCGATTTCAATCCACTTCTTGGCAGGAAAGATTCTGTGACGGTGGTTGATGCAAGGGTCAGGGTGAAGAAGTGCCCCCACTCCCTAACCTTATGACCCCACCCACGGCCCCTCCCCCAAGAGGGAGGGGGGAAGAATGATTTAGTCTGAATTGGGTTAATAAAAATTCAAAGAAAAGCATAAGAGCAACTAAAATATAGTTGCTGTTTTAAATAGCTTTAGTATATTTGCATTAAAATAATGTTGATGAGCAGACATGAAAAACTAAAAGAAAAACTTCTCAGATCTACAGGGAACTTTACTTATAATGAGATGGTTACATTATTAAAGAGTCTGGGGTATCGTGTTGAAGAAAGAGGCAGATCATCAGGCTCAGCAGTAATGTTTTACAATAGAAGGTTGGATGACAAAATAATGTTTCACAAACCTCATCCGGAAAAAGAATTAAAGAGGTATGTGATCAAAATGATCACAGATAAACTGAAAAATAATAAAATGCTATGATATCTATAAGTTTCTGATTATTAAAACATAATAAATATAAAAACATAAAAGATGAATTCACTTACCTATAAAGATTATCTGGGGTCCGTCAGTTTTTCGGCTGAAGATGAGGTTTTCTATGGAAAGATAGAGCATATAAATGATTTAATAACATTTGAATCGGATAATGCTCATGATTTAAAAAAGGCATTTGAAGAGGCCGTGGATGATTATATCTCTTTCTGTGAAGAAAAAGGTGTTAAACCTAATAAACCATTTAAGGGTAGTTTCAATGTCAGGCTAAACCCTAATATTCATAAGCTTGCTTATGAGAAGGCAATGCAAAAAGGGATTTCACTGAATAAATTTATTGAAACAACTTTGGAAAAGGAATTAGATAATAGTTGATTACATTTAATGATCCCTGATTTAAATGTGTCAAGGACAAAGTGTCAAGTGTAAAACTCCACCCCGGCCCCTCCCCCAAGAGGGAGGGGAGAAGTTGATCGGCACCTGGCAGGCGGAAAAGATCATTGAAGGAACCCCATTTGGTGCAAAAAGACTAAAAACAGCGATGGTTTTAATGCAAGTGTAAATACCACTCCATAGACTGCTCCCCAGAAATGTGCATCATGGCCAATGTTATCTTTTGCTTTTTTGCTCATGTAAAATTCATAGATTATATAAAGGATTCCAAAGAGCCATGCCGGAATTGCAACCGGGATGAAATAAAAAGAGATGTTCGCCCTGGGGAAAATGATAATGCTGGCGAAGATAACTGCAGATACTGCCCCTGAGGCACCAACGGCATTATAAAAAACATCATTTTTGTGTTTGCCAAAGGCGGGAATGATTGAAAACAACAATCCTCCCATATACAGAAGAATGTAATACAGGATGTATTCACTACCATAATAACTTGGTGCTTTGATGACATGTTCCACCACACGGCCGAATGAATAAAAAACTACCATATTTATCAGCAGGTGTACCCATCCTGAATGAAGAAAGCCGTAAGAGAAAAAACGGTACCATTGGTTGCTGTGCTTTACATCAAAAGCGTTGAATTTTAATTGATTGAACAGCTCTTCGTTGTTAAAGCAAATGATCGAAGCAACAACTGTGAAAAGGATTATTCCATAAGTCACTTCCATGGTGAGAATAAGTTTGTAAAGTTCATAAAGTTCATAAAGTTATAAAGAAAAAAGTGACAGAGTAACAGAGTAACATGCAGACGAGGGGCGACCGCAAGGGTCGCCCGAACATTTTCGGCATCAAGCATCAAGTATTTCCATACTCTATCTTCCATCCCTATCCTCCATCCTCTATCATCTATTTTCCTACTTCTGTTTTTGGGAGCTTTGTGTAG